>NZ_NEWI01000157.1:0-5429 GCF_002135005.1 Halorubrum sp. SD612
GGCGGGTCGGGGCGGTGGCTGATGGCGGCGATGTTTCCGAGCCCCGTTTCTGTGATCCCGACCGCCTGCTCTAAGACTATGTCGGCTGAGTCGAATCCGAGCGCGAACTCGTGGGTGCGGGGCGGCCGGAACGGCTCCTCGCGGCCGACGAGTTTGACCGTTACGCCGCCCAGATCGACCGTCGCGGCGTCGAAGACGATCCGACGCGGCTTGCCGTTCCGGTCGTCGCGCAGCAGCGTGAACTCGGGCTCGGCCGGGGTCGCCGGGTCGGAGTACTCCGCGAGCCGCTCGTAGGGGCCCGCGTCGGCGTCGACGGACCCTTTCGTGACGGCCTTCTCGTACCGGAGCGTGTTGCTCACGCCGTCGGCGAGCCGGTCGAGGCGGTCGCCGTCCGCGACGGCCGCGACCCGCTCTAACACCGCTTCGAGCGGGCGTCCCTTACGGGGGACGGCGACCGGTACCGGATCTGTCATTGAGCGATCTGCGTCCGGGCGCGTGAAACGGGTTGCGTTTTTGAACCGGCGCGGTAGAACGCGACCGCACAGGCCCACGGTTGCGGCGTAGCGTCGAGAACGGCCGATTTAGGGACCGAAAGCCTCGTTGAGCCTGGTCCGGAACTCGTCGAGCTCGTCGAGGTGGTCGTTGATCTCCTCGATCTCGGACTCGACGTCGTCGAGGTCCTCGCCGAGTCTGTCCTCGACGTCGTCGAGGTCCTCGCCGAGTCTGTCCTCGACGTCGGTGAGCCGCGAGTCGACCTCCGCGAGGTCGTCCCACAGGTCGTCGAACTCCTCGTCGAAGCGGTCGAGCCCGGACTCGACGTCGCCGACGCGCTCCGCGGCGTCGGCGGCTCGGTCCTCCGCGCTTTCGGCGGTTTCCTCGGCGTTTTCGGCGCGCTCGGCCGCCCTGTCGACCTCCTCGTACAGCGTCTCCACGTCGTCGCCGAGGTCGTCGACCGTCTCCGCGACCGCGTCGGCCTCCCCCTCGACCCGGTCCACGTCGGCGGCGAGGTCGTCGACGTCGGTCTCGACCGCCGAGACGGCGTCTCGAACCGACTCGACGGACTCGTCGACGGCCGTGACCTCGTCCTCGACCGCCCGAACGTCGTCTTCGACGGTCCCTACGTCGCTTTCGACCGCGTCGACCCGGTCCTCGACGGCATCGACCGCGTCAGCTGCGGAGTCGACCTCGGTGTCGACGCGCGCGACGTCCTCCTCGATCGCTTCCCGCTCTCCGTCCGCCTCGTCGAGGCGCTCGTCGAGGGCGTCGACCTCGGACTCGACGGCGTCGACGCGCTCGTCGATCCCGTCGAGGATCTCCCGCGCCGTGCCCTCGCCGTCGATGAACTCCGCGAGCGCGTCGGCGTACGCCTCGATGTCGGCCACGCTCGACTGAAGCCGGGCGATCCGCACGTCGACGCTGCGCGGCACGTCGGCCTCGAACGCGTCCTCGATGGTCGCGATGTCCTCCTCGTCGGCCGCGCCGCTGCGTATCTCCGCCGCCAGCGCCGCCGCGAGACCGCCCTCGCCCGGCAGCCTCGCGGTCTCGTCGCCCTCGTCGGCCGCTGTAACGTCCGTCTCTGCTTCCCCTTCCTCGCCGCCGAGGGACTCTTCAGCGTCCACTGCCTCGGTCTCGGGCGATTCCTCGGACGCGTTGTCGGCCGTGGGTTCGGCTTCGCCCTCCGGCTCGGACTCGTCTTCCGCCGCTGCGTCGACGGGCTCCCCCTCGTGCGCCGTTACGGCGGCCGTGCCCTCCTCGACGGGCCGCGGTTCGGGGGCGGCGGAGTCCGGCTCGTCGACGCGTTCGGCGTCCGCGTCGGCTTCCGTCTCGGCGCCGGCCTCCGGTGCCCCGGTCGGCTCAGCGTCGCTCTCTCGGGATTCGGGCGCCTCGGCGCGTTCCTCGCCCGGGTCGTCCGGGAGCAGCTCGTCGTCTTCAGCCATGCCGGGGAGCGTCGCGCGGTCCCCGGAGAGCACCTCGCGCACCGCGTCCGTGTCACCGGCGCCGAGGACGTCTTCGATCTCCTCGCCGACCGGCACGTGTTCGATCACCGGGGTCCCGAGGAACCCGTCGAGATCGGGGTCGTCGTCGCGGATCCCGAACACCGTCTCGACGCTCTCGTCGGGGTCGATCACCCGTTCGAACTCCACGCGGTGGTCCTTGTACGCCGTCCAGTTCTCGCTCTCGTACTCCGGGTGAAAGCCCACTCGGTCCATCGGGAACGACTCCGGGATCCGGTCGACGATACGCACCCGCACAGGGTCCTCGCGGTGCGAGGAGAGAGTGTACATCACCGCGGGCACCGGGAACGCGTCGTCCGTGAAGGATTTCTCGACGCGGATGCCGTCCTCGTCGACGGTCGTGGCCGCCTCCGCCGTCCGTTCGCTCATATCCGCACGTCCCGGAGCAGGGGCTTAAATTCCACGGGCCGCGTTTCGTGGTTGATAACCGAAACACCGCGAAAACGGCCGCTCGACTCCCATTTACAGGTCGATCCGATCGCCGATCTCGACTATCTCCAGCCGGTTCGGTGACTCGTAGCTCCGCACGTGGTCGTGGAGCGCGGTCGGGTCGGCGGTCAGCCCCTTCCACATGTCCCAGTGGGTCGGCACCAGCCGGTCGAGTCCGAGGTCGTTCGCGGCCCTCGCGATCTCGTTCTCGTCGCTGTACCACTTCGTCTGTACCGGCTCGCCCGTCTCCTTGTCGGGAACCGTGCCCTCGGAGCCGAACGCGAGGACCCCGAGATCGATGTCGAACCGCTCGGCGAGGGCGGTGAACGACGGCGAGGGCTTGCTGTCGCCGGCGTGGAACACCGTTCCGGCGTCGTGTTCGATCACGTACCCCACCGGGTGGGTGGCGTCGGCGTCGTGCGTTTCCACGACGTGAACCGTGAACTCGCCGATCCGCAGCTCGTCGCCCTCCGTCACCTCGGTGAAGGCCGCCTCGCTCACCGCGTACTCCTCGGTCCACCGCTCCTCCTCGCGCGCGACGGCGAGCGAGTCGTCGGGCGCGACGAGGTCGGCGTCGGTGTTCTCCAGTATCGGCGCCTGCGAGGGACCGTGGACGTGGTCCGTGTGCTCGTGGGTGGCGAGCACGGCGTCCGCGACGTCGACGTCGGCGGGGTCGAAGGGGACCGGGACCATCCGTATCGTGCGCGGCGGGTCGCCCGTGCCGACGTACGGATCGATCCAGAGGACGGTTCCCTCGCTCCCCTTGATCGCGAAGCCGTTGCAGCCCAAGTACCACAGCGCCACCGTGTCGGGGTCGGCGTCCGCCACCGCGCGCGGCAGCCAGTCGCCCCAGTCGGAGTCGGTCATGGTCGTGGCTGTGGCAGCGCCGGGGGTAATTATTCCGGAGTTTGCTGGGTCGCGGCGGATTCCGTCGGCTCCAATCCGACGCGTTCCCGTCGCAGACGCGACGAATATATTATATTTCGCTATACAGAATACGAGTCGCGAAGCGCCACAGTTCCGGAGGATAGGGTGCTCCAGAGGCGACGACAGACAGCAAGCGATCCGTTGTCTCATTGAAATCGTTCACGAGGCTCGGGATCGAACTGTTTGACGACGCGGAGATTAGCACTTCCACGTGGGCTATACGCTTCACCCCGCCGGTGTTGGAAGCGGGTCGCTCCCCTGCGCGGCTTCGCAACCGAACGATTCCCACGAACGTTTGTAACCGAAAAACCGCGTGTCCTCGTACGAAGCCTTCGACGCCCGATTCGAGTCGGAGCGTCCGGTGGCGTGATCACGCGCGAGGCGAATCGTCTGGATGGTTCCCTACTGTGAGAGGGATTCGACTTCCACTGAGTCTGCGGCTTGCCCAGTATCTCCGACTATCTCTGCCTTTGGCCGACCCTCGGGCGCCGGGACGTTGCGACCCTAGATCTCTTTGAGCCAGCCAGGGGCCGCGCTCAGCTGGAAACGTTCTCAAGCATCTCGAATGTAGCTCGAGGCAACAGTTCTTCACAGTGGCTGCCGATACGCCAACGATGACCGACGAAATAGATATTCCAACCGAGCCAGAGGCCGCGGTCGACGCACTGGCGACCCATCTAACTGCGACCGCAGATCGCCCGGTACCGCCAGCGACGAACCGATGGCTCGGAGAGGCCGAAGCCGTCGCCCGCGATGCTACCAGTGACGGTATTGGCACGCAAACCAGACGGAAACGGGTCCGCCAAGTTGCCACACTGCTCGAGTCGGCCGAGGAAACGAACGACGCCGTCGCCGACCGCCACATCGAAGCGGCGATCGAGTGCTGTCGAGTCGTTCTCGCCGACGAGTGAGGGTGATACCGTTCCTACGGAATATCCCTCTCGCCACATATTAAATTCTACCAACGAGAGAAACCGAATTAAACTACACAAAGTTATACATTTTCGTTAAAGAAACCATTATAAGTTACTAAAGAGTGTTCCAGCACACCACGCTTATATTCGTAGTCTCTGAAGAATACTTTGATGAGTTCAAAACAAGACGACCTCAAAGAGACGAACACCGAGGCCCGCTTCGAGTTCAAGAAGGAGGAGAACTCCGCATTCAAAAGCGAGAAGGGCCTCACCGAGGAGACGGTCCGCGTCATCTCGGAGGACAAAGACGAGCCGGAGTGGATGCTGGAGCGGCGCCTGCGCGCGCTCGAACAGTTCCAGGAGATGCCGATGCCGACCGACTGGCCCGGACAGCCCGACCTGAGCGAGGTCGACGTCGACGAGATCGTTCCCTACATTCGGCCGGACGTGGACGTTCGTGCCGGCGTCGACGACTGGACCGAGCTCCCGGACGACATCAAGGACACCTTCGACAAGCTGGGCATCCCGGAGGCCGAGAAGAACGCGCTCTCCGGTGTCGGCGCGCAGTACGAGTCGGAGATCGTCTACCAGAACATGCAGGAGCGGTGGGAGGAGAAGGGCGTCATCTTCTGTGACATGGACAAGGCCGTCCAGGAGCACGAAGAACTCGTCCGCGAGCACTTCATGACGAAGTGCGTCCCCCCGAGCGACAACAAGTTCGCGGCGCTTCACGGCGCCATCTGGTCGGGCGGCTCGTTCGTCTACATCCCCGAAAACACCACCGTGGAGATGCCAGTCCAGGCGTACTTCCGGATGAACTCCGAGGGGATGGGTCAGTTCGAGCACACGCTCATCATCGCCGAGGAGGGCTCCGAGGTCCACTACATCGAGGGCTGTTCCGCGCCGAAGTACTCGGCGTTCAACCTCCACTCGGGCGGCGTCGAAGTGTTCGTGGGCGAGGACGCCCACGTCCAGTACTCGACCGTCCAGAACTGGTCGAAGAACACGTACAACCTCAACACGAAGCGCGCCATCGCCGAGAAGGGCGGGCGCATGGAGTGGATTTCGGGGTCGATGGGGTCGAAGGCGACGATGCTGTACCCCTCGACGATCCTGAAGGGCCGCGGCGCCTCCGACAACCACA
>NZ_NEWI01000158.1:0-5350 GCF_002135005.1 Halorubrum sp. SD612
CCGCGTGGTCATCGCGACCGACTACGACCGCGAGGGCGAACTCATCGGCAAGGAGGCGTACGAGCTGGTGCGCGAGGTGAACGAGGACGTGCCGGTCGACCGCGTGCGCTTCTCGTCGATCACGGAAAACGAGGTGCGGGAGGCGTTCGCGAACCCCGACGACCTCGACTTCGAGCTGGCGGCCGCCGGGGAGGCGCGCCAGACCATCGACCTGACGTGGGGCGCCGCCCTGACCCGGTTCCTCTCCCTCTCGGCCCGACAGATGGGCGACGACTTCATCTCCGTCGGCCGGGTCCAGGGCCCGACGCTCAAGCTCATCGTCGACCGCGAGCGCGAGATCCAGGCGTTCGACCCCGAGTCCTACTGGGAGCTGACGGGCGAGTTAGCGAAGTCGGGCGGCGACCCCTTCGAGGCGCGCTACTTCTACCTGAACGACGAGGGCAACGAGCGCGAGCGCGTCTGGGACGAGGCGGTCGCCGACGCCCTCACCGAGGCGCTCGACGCGGCCGACGGCGCCACGGTCGACGACGTCACGCGCCGGACGCAGACCGACGACCCGCCGACGCCGTTCAACACCACCGCGTTCATCCGCGCGGCGGGGTCGCTCGGCTACTCCGCGCAGCGCGCCATGTCGCTCGCGGAGGACCTGTACACCGCCGGCTACGTCACCTACCCCCGGACCGACAACACGGTGTACCCCGAAGACCTGGAGCCCGAGGAGCTGATCGAGGAGCTCTCGGCGGCCTCGACGTTCGGGAAAGACGCCGCGAGCCTGCTCGACGAGGACCGCGACGGGGAGATCGAGCCGACCGAGGGCGACGAGGAGACGACCGACCATCCCCCGATCCACCCGACCGGCGAGCTCCCGTCGGCGTCGGACCTCTCGGACGACGAGTGGGAGGTGTACGAGCTGATCGTCCGCCGGTTCCTCGCCACCTGCGCCGACCCCGCGACGTGGGAGCGCCTGCGCGTGGTCGCCTTGGCGAACGGCGAGGCGACCCCCATCGCCGAGGGCGCGGACGGGCTCGCCGCCCTCCGGAACCCGGACGAGGCCGACGGCGCCGCCGACCTCGTCGCGGACGGCGGCCTGCGGCTGAAGGCCAACGGGAAGCGGCTGCTGGAGGCCGGCTACCACGAGGTGTACCCGTACCGCTCCAGCGACGAGCGGATCGTCCCGGACGTCGAGGTCGGCGAGACGCTGTCGCTGTCGGACCGCACCACCGAGGGCAAGGAGACGCAGCCCCCGCGCCGCTACGGACAGTCGCGGCTCATCGAGGAGATGGAGAAGCGGCAGCTCGGGACGAAGGCGACCCGCCACCGCACGATCGAGAAGCTGTACGACCGCAACTACGTCGAGAGCGACCCGCCCCGACCGACGCGGCTCGCGGAGGCGGTCGTCGAGGCCGCCGAGGAGTTCGCCGACCGGATCGTGAGCGAGGAGATGACCGCCCAGCTCGAGGAAGACATGGCGGCGATCGCGGCCGGCGAGAAGGGGTACGACGAGGTGACGGCCGCGTCCCGTGACCTCCTCTCGCGCGTGTTCGACGACCTCACCGAGTCGCGCGAGGCGGTCGGCGACCACCTCCAGACGTCGCTGAAGGCGGACAAGACGCTCGGACCCTGCCCCGAGTGCGGCGCCGACCTCCTCGTCCGGAAGTCCCGCCAGGGGTCGTACTTCGTCGGCTGCGACGGCTACCCCGACTGCGAGTACACCCTACCCCTCCCGTCGACCGGGAAGCCCCTCATCCTCGACGAGACCTGCGGGGAGCACGAGCTCCGGCACGTGAAGATGCTCGCCGGCCGGAAGACGTTCGTTCACGGCTGCCCGCAGTGTAAGGCGGACGAGGCCGACGAGCAGGAGGACGAGGTGATCGGGTCGTGTCCCGAATGTGGAGACGAACACGGCGGGGAACTCGCGATCAAGCGCCTCCGCTCGGGCTCCCGGCTCGTCGGCTGTACGCGCTACCCCGACTGCGACTACTCGCTGCCGCTCCCCCGGCGCGGCGAGATCGAGGTCACCGACGAGACCTGCGAGGAGCACGACCTCCCGCACCTCCGGGTCCACTCCGGCGACGAGCCGTGGGAGCTGGGCTGTCCGATCTGTAACTACCGCGAGTTCACGGCCCGCCAGGAGGGGTCGGAGCTTCAGGCCGTGGAGGGGATCGGCGAGAAGACCGCCGCGAAGCTGAACGACGCCGGCGTCGACGGCGTCGACGAGCTCAAGTCCGCCGACCCGGACGACCTCGCGGCCGACGTCGACGGCGTCGGGCCCGACACCGTCCGCGACTGGCAGGCGAAGGCGGACTGACCGGTCCCCGGGCGGCAGCGGCTCTCGCCGTCGTCGCGAGCACGTCGACGCGATACCTAGACCCACAGACAATTAAACGCGGAGCGCGTCGTGGGTCGGTAGATGGGAGACCGCGACGCCGGTCCGCCGAGCGACGATCGACCGTCGTCGAGCGGGAACGCCGCCCCGAGCGGGATCCTCCGAGCGTTCGTCGAGGCGGTTCCGACGCCGACGCTCGTCTGCGACCCCGAGACGCTGGCGATCCGCGCCGCGAACGCGCCGGCGGCCGACCTCCTCGGGCACGACCGCGGCGCGCTGACGCTGATGGGCCTCCCGGACGTCGGCGAGACCGACGTCACCGCCGCCGCCGAGTCCGTCGCGGACGTCGCCGCGTCCGCCGCGTCGGGCAGGTCGGCCGCCGGGTCCCCGCCCGCTACCGACTCGGACGCCGCGATCGAGCGGTTCGAGTGGAACCTCCGACTCGGGGACCCCGGACTCCGGGTCGACGCGGCGCTCCGCGCGGCGACGATCGCCGGCGACGAGTGGCTCGTCGTCGGGCTCTCGGACGTCACGGACCGCCTCGCGGCCGAGACCGACCGCGACGCCGAGCGCCGGCTCGTCGACGCGCTCGCCGAGACCGTCCCGCTCGCGCTGTTCCGCTGTTCCGAGGAGGGGACGCTCTCGCGGTGGAACGGCCGCCTGTCGTCGGACACCGGCTACGAGCCGGCATCGCTCTCGGGGCGGGCGCTCACCTCGCTGTTCGACGACGAGACGAGCGGTCGCGTGAGCGAGTCCCTCTCTCGGGTGTACCGGGAACGGGAGACCGCCTCCTGTGAGGCGCGGCTGCTCACCCGCTCCGGCGAGCGCGTCCCGTACCGGCTCTCCGTCGGTCCCGTCACCGACGGCGACCGAGTCGTCGGCGCCGTCGGCGTCGGCGAGGACCTGACCGAGGCGTCGCTGAGGGAGGAGCGGCTCGCGGTGCTGACCCGCGTGTTACGGCACAACTTCCGGAACGACCTCAACGTCGTCACGGGGTTCACGGGACGGGCCATCGAGGCGGTCGACGACCCCGACCTCGTCACCGAGCTCGAGCGGGTCGTCGACACCGCCGAACGGCTGCTGCGCCTCGGCGAGACCTCGCGGAAGGTGGAACGGCTGCTCTCCCAGCGCCCCTCCCCGCGGCCGCTCGCGCTCGCGCCCGCGGTCGACGCGGGCCTCGAATCGCTCGACCCGGCGGTCCGGGGTCGGGCGGCCGTCGACGTCGACGTGCCGACGGACCTCGCCGTCTCCGCGGTCGCGTTCCTCCCCGAGGCGATCACCGAGCTCGTCGACAACGCGATCCGCCACAACGACGCGGACGACCCCCGAGTCAGGATTTCGGCGGCGGAGCTGCCCAGCGAGTCGTGGGTCTCGCTCGTCGTCGCCGACGACGGGCCGGGGATCCCGCCCGCCGAGCGAGCCGTCCTCACCGGCGAGGAGACGCCGCTCGAACACGCGAGCGGGCTCGGGCTCTGGTACGTGAACTGGATCGTCACCGCGGGCGGCGGAAGCCTCGACATCGCCGAGAGCAGGGCCGGCGGCAGCCGGATCGAGCTGTCGCTGCGCGCCGCGTCGGGAACGCCGTCGGAGGACGCGGAGCTGTTCACGCTCGACGACGTCGAAGGCGGCGCGTAGGCCGGGTCGCGCGGCGCCCGCTCACTCCACCAGCCGCAGTCCGTCGCCGACCGCCACCGACTCGGCCGCGCCCGCCGGCAGTTCGACGACGGTGTCGGCGCGGCCGCGGCCCAGCCCGACGAACGGCGCGAGCCGTTTTTTCGCCGTCACTTCACCGTCGGCCAGCCACACCGCGTCGATCGCGAACGGCACGAACAGCATGTGGAGCCACTGCGTGTCGGCCTCGTCGAAGGGGAAGACCAGGGCGTAGCCGTCGGGGATCGACCGTCGGAACATCAGGCCTCGGGCCTGTTCGAGCGTCGACCGCGCGACGTCGACGTCGCTCGCGAGGACGGCCTCGCCTCCGTCGCGTCCCGACTCCGAAGCGTGGACGAGTCGCACGGCCGCCACCTCGCCGCGGGCGGATAAATAGCCTCCCGTTCGGTCGGGCGCGCCGACCGCCGGCGCGTCGCCCCGACCGGCTCAGCTCGCGCCGCCGTACGTCTCTTCGAGGTACTCGACGATGTCGTCGCTCTCGGCCATCCCCTCGACTCCGTGGTCCTCGTCGACGAGGACCGGGACGCCGGTCTGTCCGGAGACCGCTTCGACCTCCGTGCGCTCGCCGTGCGAGCGCGGCACCATCACGGAGTCGTACTCCAGATCGAGGTCCGCGAGCTTCGTCTTCACCTTCGCGCAGTACGGACAGCCTTCGAGCTCGTAGAGTGTCAAGTTCGCCATCACCGCCCCGTAGGGTGCGGGTCGGTAAAGAGGTACGGCCGCGGATGCGTCCGGCGCGCACGGGCGGCCGGGAGTACCCCGGTCGCGTACTCGGGTCTAGCGGACGCTCGTGGGGTGCGAAAACGGGGGAAAACGAGGGAAAACGGAGCGTTCGAACGGGATTGTCGTCGAGGCGGTCGCGGTCGGCGCGGATGCGGCGGTTCCTACGGAACCTCGCCTACATCGCGCCGCCCATGCCGCCCATGCCGCCCATGCCGCCGCCGGGGGCGCCGCCCTCGTCGTCGCCGCCCGCCGTCGAGAGGTCGCCCGCCGAGATGATGTCGTCGATTTTCAGCACGAGGTTCGCCGCCTCGGCCGCGGAGGCGATCGCCTGCTCCTTCGCGTGGGCCGTCTCGACGACGCCCGCGTCGGCCGTGTTGACGACCTCGCCGGCGAACACGTCGAGCCCGGCGTTCTCGTCGCCGGCCTCGTGGGCCGCGCGCAGGTCGACCAGCAGGTCGATCGCGTCGAGGCCCGCGTTCTCGGCGAGCACGCGCGGGATCAGCTCGAGGGAGTCGGCGAACGCCTCGACCGCGAGCTGCTCGCGCCCCTCGACGGAGTCGGCGTAGTCGCGCAGGCGGCGCGCGATCTCGACCTCGACCGCGCCGCCGCCGGGCAGCGTGCGCCCGTCGG
>NZ_NEWI01000159.1:0-5349 GCF_002135005.1 Halorubrum sp. SD612
AGATGACGCCGTCGACGTCCTCGCGGAGCCAGTGCATCGCCTCCGCGACGCCCTCGGTCGCCTCGCGCGACCGTCGGACGGCGTCGTCCTTCTCCATGTCGTGGTCCAAGAACTCCTTGTAGTCGACCTTCGTCGTCACCCCGGGGGTGTCGACGATGTCGATGGTGACCTTGCGCCCGTTGCGCTCGATCTCCACGTTCTCCTTCCGGCGGGCCCGGCGGGTCTCGTGGGGGATGTGGCTCTCGGGCCCGACGGCGTCACCCGTCCAGTCGCGTGCGATCCGGTTGGCGAGGGTCGTTTTACCGGCGTTCGGCGGTCCGTAGATCCCGATTCGCTTGGGCTCGTCGGCCGCGAACAGGCCGTCCGTGACCCGCGATATGCTGTCTCTGAGATTTGTGAGCAGTCCCATCCTGACCTCCAGTCCGTGTGTGGTTGACCCGAACACCGCGGTCGTCGCGCGGCGCCGTTCGATCGGTACGCTCGACGCCCGTTCGGGGGATTACGGTACGGTCCTCACCGCTCTCACTTAAGAACTGCGTCAGACATCGCCGATCCGGAGCGTCGGCGCCGGACGAACCCGAAATCCGGGGGCGGGAGGGTGAGAGATTACTCCCCGTCGCGCGCGTTCTCCTCGTCGCCCCCGCTCGCGGCGTCGAGGAAGACCACGGCGCCGCCGAGCAGCGCGAGGTTCTTCAGGAAGTTGATCTTGTTGCCCTGCCGCTCTTTCCCCTCCATCGTCCAGAAGTCGTGGATGGCGGGCGTCGTCCCGAGGAAGAAGACGACGAGCGCGCCCGCGGCCGCCCGCGGGAGCCGCCAGAGGACGATCCCGAGGTTGGCGACGAACAGCATCCCGGTGACGAACGGGACGAGCACGTCGGGCATCGGGACGCCCTTCTCCTCGGCGATCGAAACCCGCTTGTCGTTGTTCTTGAACCCGTCGAGGGCCATGTACGCGAGGACGCCGCCGTACAGCGACCGCCCGAGCAGCGACGGGGCGTCGGGGGCGGAGCCGCCGTCGGCGGGGGCGTCAGCGCCGCCGGCCTCGGACGGAGAGTCGGTCTCGTCCGCCATTCAGACCACCTCGATCCGGCTGACGTTCGCGTCGACGCGGCCGACCGTCCCGTAGGTCGGTCCCTCGTCGCCCCCGCCGTCGACGCGCCGCATGATCCGGCCCTCCACGTCGTCGCGCTCGTCGGGGACGTCGAAGAGGCCGGAGCCGCAGACGGCGTCGCCGTCGTGGACCGCCCACGTCTCGACTATCTCGTGGGGCTCGCCGGGGAAGTCGACGCGCTCGAAGTCGCGGCCGAAGTTCGTCGACTCGAACAGCGCGACCTCGTGGTCGTCGTTCACCCACGCCGGGGGGGCCTCCTCGCCGCCGCAGAAGATCACCCGGCCGTCGTGGACGAAGGCGCGGCGGACGTACGAGAAGTCGTTGCCGACGTCGAGTCGGTCCCACGACTCGCCGGCGTCGGTGGTCCGCCACAGGCCGCCCTCGCCGACGGCGTGGCCGAGTCCGAGGTTCTCTAAGTCGTGGTCGAGGTAGCCGGTCGCCGCGAGCCAGACGTCCTCCGAGATCGGGAGGACCTGATGGACGTCGTCGACGATGGCGTCCCGGTGGTCGGACCACGTGCGGCCGCCGTCGCGGCTGACGTGGATCCCGCCGGCCTCGACGCCGGCGATCAGGTGGTCGGGCCGCCCGGGAACCGCTTCGAGGGCGCGGAGGCGGGCGTAATGGGGATCGATCGGCGACTCCCAGTGGCCGCGGGAGGGGAGCTCGCGGAACCCCTTCTGCTCGGTCCACGTCTCGCCGCCGTCGACCGAGCGGAACACGTACGGGTCGTTGGTGCCGGCGTACAGCGCGCCGTCGGCGGTCGCGAGGATCGACCACACCTCGCTCTGCCCGGCGTGCCAGAACCGGTCGCCGAGGGGGACCTCCAGGTCGGTCCACGTCTCGCCGCCGTCGACCGAGCGGTACGCCCCGGTCGAGGAGGCGACGAAGACGCCCTCGGTGTGGTCCCACGACTTCACGGCCGTGACGACCCCGCAGTCGAGGACGTGGTCGAGGTCGCCGCGCTCGAAGGGGACGTCGTCGGCTCGGTACAGCCCGGAGTCTGTCCCGATCAACAGTGTCATATCGGTGAGTGAGTCGGAGGGACAATAAAGTTTTACCAATCTGTAAAACGCTAAGTGGCCGGGGGTCGACGAGACACTCATGTCCACACCTCAGCCCACGGTCCGACCGACGGACGCCGCGTACCTCGACGAGTCCGAATCCGAGCCCGAACTCCCGACCGAGCTGCTGAACCTCCCGTGGATCGACCCGCACAACCACGCGCACACGCTCTCGTGGGAGGACCGGGAGCGGTACGCGCTCTCCGGCTGCCGGGCGATGGTGATGGTGTCGTCCGGGTACCACTGGACGCCGTACAAGCCCGTCGAGGCGAGCGACATCCGCTTCCTGTGGGACGACGCGATCAACCGCCGCCGAGCCATCGAACGCAACCACTTCTTCGAGGCGAAGCTGAGCCTCGGCGTCCACACCGGCGTCCGGATCGAGAGTCCCGACGAGCTGCTGGCCGCGATGGACGACTACTGCGCGCTTGACGAGGTCGTCGCGGTCGGCGAGACGGGCGTGACGCCGAGCCAGCACGTGGAGCGCTGGGACGTCGACGAGCAGCAGGCGGTGGTTCAGGCGCAGATGGAACTGGCAGCCGACCACGACCTCCCCGTCCTGCTCCACACGCCGAACACGACGCCGGGCGCGAAGCGAGAGTACCGCGACGACCTCGGCGTGACTCCGGGGTACGAGAAGAACGCGGGGCTCGGCACGGAGCCGGTCCTCGACGGCGAGAACCCGGCGCTGGAGGCCGTGAAACGCGACGTCGAGGCGGCGGCGGACGCCGGACTCGACGAGGAGCGCGTCGTCGCCTCGCACGCGGACGCGAACAACACTGAATACTTGATGGAAGAGACGGACTGCTACCTGAGCTACACCATCGGCCACTCGTGGTTGGTCGGCGTCGACGCGGCCGACGTGGCGAGCGCCATCGACGAGTACGGTCCCGAGCGGATCATGATCGACACCGACACCGCGAACGTGCTGCGCACGGACCCGTACGCCGTGAAACGCGCGATATTCGAGCTGTACCGCTACGGGATCGACGTCGACGACATCCGGACCGTCGTGTACGAGAACCCGCGGGACGTGTTCGGGCTGACTGAGTAGGCGGTCTACGGAAGCAATCCGCGGTGCGGTGGCGCGTGCCTGCGAGCGGCCGCAGGCCGCGAGCAGCACCGCGCGAGGTCGCCGGCGCTACGCGCCGGCTGCCAGAGGGACCTTCGGTCCCTCGCTGGAGTCGGTGGTCCGGAGCGAAGCGGAGGACCACCGACAGGGCGAGAGCGAAGCTCTCGCTTGAAACCGGACGTAGTCCGGTGACGAGGCTGGGGAGGTGAGAGGCGCGGTGCGGTACGGGTGGGACTCAAAGGGGCAGGCGCGAGGGGAACGCACGCTCGCTGCGGTGCTTGCTTCGCCTGCGTTCCCCTCGCGCCTGGGGCTTTGATGCTGTCCTCCCCAGCAGCCACGTATCACCGAGCGCCCGGGGCTTCGGCGGTGTTCGCCGCCGTTCCACTATCGATCATTTATAAACGGGCGGCAGTACTTTGGCGATTCCCCGGTGGTCCGCGGCCGTTCATTTATGAACAATCTCGCGATACGAGGAGCGTCGCTCTCAGTTCAGCGGTGACTGCTTATAAGGTACCGGTACCCGCCGAGCGCGACGGCGAGGGCGGCGGCGGCCGCGCCGACGAGGAACAGCGCGGTACTTCCCGAGTCGTAGCCGTACGGGACAGAGAGGTCGATCCAGCGGTTCAACGCGAGGAGGGCGACCGCGAGGAGGGCGACGGCCGCGCCGACGGCCCTCCCGAGCGGGGAGTTCGATCGGCTGCCGAGCATGTGCGGCGATCCCGGCCTTCAACTGAAGTATTTTCCGGCGTAACGGGCGTTGCCGTCCGAACGGGGGTCGGTCCGACCGCTCACCAGAAGCCGCCGTCGGAGTCGCTCGGACCGCCGGCCTCGCCGGGGCCGGGCGGACCGCGGGGACCGCTCGGCCGCGGGTCGGGGTTGATCTCGACGGGCTCCGACTCCGCTCGCGGGTCGATCTCGCGCCCCTCCTCGTAGCGGACGAACGAGAGGTAGAACGGCTCGCCGCAGCCGACTCCGTCGGCGTCGGGCTCCCGGTACGGCTCGTCCCCGCCCACGTCGGTCCCCCGGACTCCGTCGTGCGGGTCCCAGTTGACGCCGTCGCTCTCGCCGCAGACGAACCGGACGCCGTCCGCCTCAACCGTATCTTCGTCGGTCTCCTCGCCCGCCTCCGCGTCGAACGGCTCCGTCGGTGCGACGTAGGTCCACCCCTCCAGCGGGTACGGCGTCACCGACTTGTCCGCGAGGTATCCCTCGCGTTCGAGCGCGACGAGCGTCCCGCAGTGCGGACAGTAGTACGTGACCGGGTAGCTCATACCCCTCGTAGGGGATCCGTTTATAAACAGCCGTCGCCGCCGCGTCAGCTATTTGATCGCTCGGGCCGACGGTCCGACATCTCATCCGATACCCCTGCCGACGGCGCGGACGCATCGGACGATCCCTCCGGACTCGTCACGCGGCGGCGACTCCTCTACGGCGTCGCCGGCGGAGTCGGGCTCCTCGGCGGCGGCGGCCTCTACGTCGCGAACGCGCTCGACGGCGACTTCGGCGGGTACGACGCGCCGGAGACGCAGCCGACGGTGTCGACGCGCGGGCGCCTCGACGCCGCCGACCCGACGGAGCGGTCGGGGTCGTGGGGCTTCGAGGGCGCCGACTCGGTGGTCCTGTACGTCCACGGGCTCGGCGCGGACGCCGAGTCGGCCCGCGACCAGTCGTACACCGCACGGCTCGCGCTCGCCGCGGCCGCGGGCGGCGCGAACGGCGGTGACGCCGCGGTCGAGGACGCTCGCCCGGTGATCGGCTACTCGTGGGCGTCGAACGTCGACTGGGGACCGGCCAAGGAGACCGCGGACGCCAACGCCGCCCCGCTCGCCGACTGGCTGACGGCGTGGGCGGACGCGGACGGCCGCCCGGTCCACCTGTTCGCCCACTCGCTCGGCGCCCGGGTGACGGGGGAGACGCTCCGGGAGCTCGCGGCCGAGGGCGGACGGGCGTCCCCCCCTCGGCCTCGCTGCTCGGCCGCCCCGTCCCGCACCGCAGCCCCCGCGTCGACGGCCGGTTCGGTCCCGCCACCCCCGCCCCCCACCGCGCCCGGTACCACCTCCCCCGCCGGACACCCCCCCTCCCCCGCCGGGGTTTCCCGCCCCCCG
>NZ_NEWI01000015.1:0-32516 GCF_002135005.1 Halorubrum sp. SD612
CGGCCGACAGCGTCGTGTCCTGCGGATGGTGGCACATCGCCGCTGCGGCCGGGATGATGGCGGCGGTGAGCCCGTACCAGTACGTCTGGTCGTCGATCGAGCAGCCGCTCGCGAACAGCCTCGACATCGCGCTGCCGGCGCTGGGCGCGGTGTTCTCGTTTTACGTGGTGTTCCAGTCGCTCTCACAGTTCCCCGCGGGCAAGTGGCGAGACAGCCGCGGCCCGGGGACGCTCACGTTCCTCGCGGCGATCCTCGCCGGCGGCGGGTACATCGGACTGGCGTACGCGACGAGCCTCTGGCAGCTGTACCTCCTGTACTCGCTCGGCGCGGTCGGCGTCGGCATCGTGTACACCGTCGCGGTCAACACCGCGGTCAAGTGGTTCCCCGACCGCACGGGGCTGACGACCGGCGTCGGGACGATGGCGTTCGCGGCCGGAAGCGCTCTCGTCGTCCCGTACGTCCGGGTGAACGCGACCGTGGCGGGGTACGGCGACGTGCTCCGCAACATCGGGATCGGAATCTTACTCGTGACGCTCGTCGGGTCGTTCCTCCTCCGTGACCCGCCGAAAGACTGGCTGGACCGGACGGACGACGCCGACGGCGGGGACGGCGACGAGGGGCTCGCGGCGTCGATCCGCGGCCGCGACTACTCGACGCGCGAGATGCTCTCGACGTGGCAGTTCTGGCTGCTGTACGCGATGTTCATCGCGATGGCGAGCGCGGACCTCCTCGTGATCGCCAACGTGGTCCGGTTCGCGGAGAACTTCGGGCTCGCGGCGCTGATCGCGACGCTCTCCGCGACGCTCCTCCCCATCGCCGCCGGGGTGTCGCGGCTGATCCTCGGCGAGGCGACCGACCGGTTCAGCCGCAAGCGCGTGATGGCGGGCTCGTTCCTCCTCGCCGGGCTGTTCCGGGTCGGGCTGGTGGCCGCCGGCGAGGCCGGTAACGGCGCGGTCTTCGTCGCGTTCGTCCTCGGCGCGATGTTCTTCTCCTCGCCGCTGTACGTCTACTTCCCGTCCCTGCTGGCCGACTACTACGGCTCGGCCAACTCCTCCGGCAACTACGCGGTCCTGTACACCGCGAAGGTCGGCGGCGGCGTCTTCTCCGGCACCGTCGCCGGCTACCTCGTCGCGACGCTCGGCTGGACGCCGACGTTCGCCCTCGGCGGCGCGCTCGCGGTCGCCGCGGGACTGGCGGTGTTCGTCCTCCGGCCGCCGAGCGGCTCGGGGCTGGAAGCGGCCGAGTCGGCGGCGGCGGACTGACCGGGACCGCCGTCGGTCCCGGCTCCTGTTCCGGGCTGGCTACGCTCCCGTCCGCGCCGCGCGACGGACCCCGAGCGACCAGAGCCCGACCGCGACACCCCCGGCCGCGAGCGCCGCGTTGACGCCGGCCGGTTCGAGGCCGAAGGGCGTGAACGCGGGCGCCACGGCGGCGTGGAGCAGGAACCCGACGCCGAACGCGGCGGCGGTTCGACGCGGCCCCCACGCCCGCGAGTCGGGCCGTCGCTCCGTCGCGGCAGAGACGCGGTCGCCGGAGGCGACGACGAGGTGGCCGACGGCGAACACGACCCCGAGGGCGACCGAGCCGGCGAGGTCGACGGGGACGCTCGTCGCGAAGGCGCGGTACCAGTAGACGTGCGCGAGGCGTGCGGCCGCGCCGAGCGCCAGCGCGAGTCCGATGTCGACGACGGCGGCCGCGGCGCGGCGGGGGGTCACGGGAGCGTTCCGACCACGGCGTAGAAGGGCTCCTGACCCGGGCGCTCCGCGATCCGGTCCGTCACGTCGAAGCCGCCGGCGTCGAGGTACCGCTCGACGAGGTCGGCGCGCTCGTCCATCGAGGCGGCCCGCCACGCGCGGACGGCCTTCGTCGGGAACATCCGGTTCGAGAAGCTGACGACTATCGTTCCGCCGGGCGCGAGGACCCGGGCGAACTCCTCGAACACGGGGCCGGGGTACTGGAGGTACTGGACCGACAGCGCACAGCAGACGGCGTCGAACGCGTCGTCGGCGAACGGGAGCGACTGATCTTGGTTGAAGTTGCGCACGACGAACTCGTCGAGCCGGTCGTTCTCGGCCAGCTCGGCCTCGTTGAGCCCGTGACCGACCACGCGCTGGTAGTCGGTGTCGGGCAGGTGCGAGACCCAACTGCTCATCGCGTCGAGGACGCGGTCGCCGGGATCGGTCACGGACGCGTACAGCGCGGTCAGCCGGTCGAGGAACGCGTCGTCGGCGTGGGTGACGAACCGCGGGTCGGCGTAGAACGTCCCGTCGGGGCGGTCGTCCCGCTTGCGCCGGTCGCGGTCCGAGAGGACGGTCGTCACGATATCGGATCGAGGGGCGCGGGGAGTAAGAGGGCGTCGCCCCCACCGGACGGCTTTTGCTCGACGGGACTTTACGGGCTGGTAATGGATTCCGCCGCCGCGGCCGACCGCGACCTCTTCCCCGCGCCTCGCTCCGAGGTCTTTCGAGATCAGGGCAAGTTCCGCACGCGATTCAACTTCCCCGGGCGGAACCTCCCGGACCACGACGACCACGGGTACGGCCCGCTCTCGACGGTCGTCGAGTCGTTCATGGACCCCGGCACGCTGATCCGGATGCACCAGCACCGCGACGAGGAGATCGTCTCGTGGGTGCCCGCGGGGGTGATGCGCCACGACGACCGCGAGGGGAACGAACTCGTCACCGACGCGGAGCACCTCCTCGTGATGAACGCCGGATCGGGCTTCTGGCACGCCGAGGAGACGCTCGCGAACGACCCGCCGCTCCGGATGCTCCAGATATTCGTTCGCCCGCACGACCTCGGTCTGGAGCCCGGGATCCAGCATGGCCCGCTCCCGGACCCCGAACCGGACGAGTGGCGTCGCGTGTTCGCGCCCGCGGGGTCGGACCACCCGTTCACCGTGCGCAACGCGGTCGACTGCCACGACGTTCGGCTCGACGCCGGCGCGGGCGCGACGCTCCCCGATGTCGAGGGGCGGGACGCCTACGTGTACGTCTTCGAGGGGTCGGCCGAGGTCGGCGACGCCGCGCTCTCGGAGACGGAGAGCGCCCTGTGGACCGGCGAGGGTGCCCCGCCGACCGTGACCGCGGGCGACGAGGGCGCGACCGTCGTGGCGTTCCTCGTCGACCCCGACGCGCCGGTGACGCGGCAGGGGACGATCGGGCGGTAGCGACGGCGGCAGGGAAACGGGTTTTACCGGGGGGCGCGACGCCTCCGTATGACCCAGTCGCGGACCGTCGAGTTGGAGGGGCACCTCATCGACAGCGGGACGATGCAGCGCTGCTTCGGCGCGGTGATGGACCTTGGCGGCTCGTTCGACGTCGAGCGGTTCGACGTCGGGAAACACGAGACCGAGGAGTCGTACTGCCGGCTGGCCGTTTCGGCCGACGACCCCGAGACGCTGCGCGCGATCCTCCACGAGCTCCACCAGAACGGCGCGGTCTTGGAGGACCCGTCCGACGTGGAGCTCGTCCCCGCGCCCGCGGACAAGGTGGTGCCGCCGAACTTCTACTCGACGACGAACCACCCGACCGAGGTGCTGTACGACGGCGAGTGGATCGACGTGGAGGGGATCGAGATGGACTGCGCGCTGGTGGTGGAACCCGAGCCGGCAGCGGACGCCGGCGAGGGAGACCGAGCGGACGCATCGGACGCGGGCAACGACGGGGCGGCGCGCGCCCGCACCAAGACGCTCAGCGCGGTCGAGGCGGGCGACCTCGTCGCGACCGACCAGTCCGGGATCCGGGTGAACCCGCCGGAGCGCCCCCGGAGCGGCGGCGGCGCGTTCGGCTTCATGCAGGGCGGCGTCTCCGCGGAGCGCCCCTCCGAGTCGACGATCCGTGAGGTCGCCGCGGAGCTCCGCGCCGTCGAGGCGGACGGCGGGACCGTGATGGTGGTCGCCGGCCCCGCGGTGATCCACTCCGGCGCGGGCGACGCGCTCGCCGACCTCGTCGCCGCGGGCTACGTCGACGCGCTCTCCGCGGGCAACGGCTTCGCCACCCACGACCTGGAGCGCTCGATCTACGGCACCTCGCTCGGGATGGACGTTGAGACGCTCGAACACCCGCGGAAGGGACACAAACACCACATCTGGACCATCTCGGAGATCATCCGCGCCGGCGGGATCGAGGCAGCCGTCGAGGACGGGGTCGTCACGGAGGGGGTGATGTACGAGTGCGTCGAGAACGGCGTCGACACCGTCCTCGCGGGGTCGATCCGCGACGACGGCCCCCTGCCGGACACGATCACGGACGCGGTCGAGGCGCAGGACGCGATCCGCGAGCAGGCCCGCGACGCCGACATCGTGCTCATGCTCGCCACGCTGCTCCACTCCGTCGCGGTCGGCAACTGCCTCCCGTCGACGACGAAGACCGTCTGCGTCGACATCAACCCCGCCACGGTCACCCAGCTGCTCGACCGCGGCTCTGCGCAGGCGGTCGGCATGGTCACCGACATCGGCACGTTCGTCCCGACGCTCGCGGAGTACGTGCTGGAGGGCGAGGAGGGTGGAGGCGCGGAGACCGGGGGCGACGAGTCGGCGGGCGACGGGAGCGGAGGTTCCGCGGAGGGCGACGCGTGACACCCGAAATCCGGCCCTACGACCGCGAGCGCGACGCCGACGGGCTCTACGCGGCGAAGGTCGCCTTCGAGCGCGGCCTCGGCGAGAGCACCGGCGGCGACGGGAAGGCGGCCGCCTACGCGGAGAAGCTCACCGACACGTACCGCGAGCGGTGGCTCGACTGGGTCGACCGCTGCGTCGCCGCCGACCCCCGGTGCGTGACCGTCGCGGTCGACGGGAGCGCCGACGGGCCCGGTGACGAAGCGGCGGCCGACGGCGCGGTCGTCGGCTACGTCTTCGTCCTCCCAGAACGGCTGGCGATGATATGGGACGCGGCGGTGCTGAACGAGCTCTACGTCGCGCCCGAGCACCGCGGGACCGGCGTCGCCGACGACCTGCTGGGCGCCGCGCTCGACCTCGCGGCCGACCAGGAGCTCCCGCTCGACCGACTGGTCCTCGACGTTGACCCGGCGAACGACCGCGCGAGAGCGTTCTACGACCGCCACGGCTTCGAGCCGTGGGGCGAGATGGTCGCGCGGCCGCTGGACGACTCCTGAGGCGGTCGGGACCGGCCGAAGGCGGCCCGGGTCGAGTCCGGCTCCCGAAGCTACAAGCGCGTCCGCCCGCTCTCGTCGGGCGTGATACAGATCGGCATCGTCGGCTGCGGCGTCATCGGGAACCGCCTCGCGGGCGTCATAGCGGACCACGACCGGTTCGAGCTGGCGGCCGCCTGCGACCTCGACGCCGACCGCGCCGCGTCGCTCGCGGCCGACCACGGGACCGACCGCACCGCGACGACGACGGACCACGAGGCGCTCGTCGAGACGGACGGCCTCGACGCCGTCTACGTCGGCGTCCCGCCGCTCGCGCACCGGGAGGTTGTCGCCGACGCGCTCGCGGCCGGCAAACACGTGATCTGCGAGAAGCCCATCGCGGCGGACGCGGAGACGGGCCGCGAGCTCGTCGCGCTCGCCGAGGAGACCGACCGCGTCACGGCCGTGAACCTCCCGTTCCGCTACACCCCCGGCTTCGTCCGGCTCCGGGAGGCGGTCGAAGCGGGCGAGGTCGGCGACCCGCGTCGGGTCGAACTCCGGTTCCGGTTCCCCGAGTGGCCCCGCGAGTGGCAGGACGTGGCGTGGCTGGAGTCGCGCGAGCAGGGCGGCCCGCTCCGGGAGGTGGGGACGCACTTCCTGTTCGGCGTCCGTGAGCTGTTCGGCCCGGTCGAGACCGTCTCGGCGGACGTGGGGTACTCCGGACCCGACACCTATGAGGACGACGCGGTCGCGACGTTCCGGGCCGGCGGGGTCCGCGGGACGCTCGACCTGCTGTGCGACCATGAGGGCGAGGAAGAGAACAGCGTCACCGTCGTCGGCGAGGAGGCGTCGCTGTCGCTGACGGAGTGGTACCGGCTCGTTCGCGACCGCGGCCGCGAGACCGAGGCGACGCTCGTCGACGAGCGCGGCGACAGCGTGCGCGCGCTCCTGACTGAGTTCGCGAGCGCGCTCGACGGCGACGACGGCGACCTCGTCTCGTTCGCGGAGGCGACCCGCGTTCAGGAGGTGCTCGACGCGATCCACGCCTCCGAGGGCGACTCGGTCCGGCCGGGAGCGAACGCCGGCGGACGGTAAGGTCGGCTCCGACCGGTGGCGGGTGCCGGCGGACGATGGAATCCGCCGTCGCCGCCCGCGGCGCGACGCGGAGTCGCCGCCGGCAGAGCCGCAGACCGGGAACGCCCGACAGGAATTATGTGTCCGTCGGACGCATCTCCGCGTATGAGCTACCTCGTTGCGACCGACGGATCGACGGAGGGGGACGAGGCGGTCCGGTACGCGGCGCGACAGGCGGTCGCGTTCTACGAGACGCTGGAGATCGCCCACGTGTTAACGCCGGACTCGGAACTGGTCGACGGCACGATCATCCTCCCGGGCGAGGACGCGGCCGTCGAGGCCGGGCAGGGGGTCTTAGACAGCGCCCGCGCCATCGCCGAGGAGGCGGTCGACGAGCCGATCACCGTGGAGACCCAACTGCTCACGGGCCGGCCGGCCGACGCGATCACCGAGTACGCGGCCGAAGAGACGGTCGACGCGATCTACGTCGGTCACCGCGGGCTCTCCGAGGAGCGCGAGCAGGTCGTGGGCAGCGTCGCCAAGAGCGTCGTCGACAAGGCGGACGTGCCAGTGACGGTGATCCGGTAGGTGTCAGCCGGAATAAACGAGCGAGCGCGCTCGAGGCGGTCGAAATCCGGCGTTCCGGCCGGCTGCCGGTCGTCACAGGCGCCGGAAAGAACCGCCATTATCGGACGTTCAAAGCGGGCTTAGGCCATACTACGGGTGATGTCCGAAGACGTACTCGTCACGGCGGACTGGGTCGAAGAGCGCCTCGACACCTTTCAGGACGACGACGCCGACCACCGGCTCGTCGAGATCAACAACCCGACCGTCACCGACGAGTCGGAGTACACGCCCTACGAGGAGGGCCACATACCCGGCGCGTTGAACTTCGAGTGGGACGCGGTCTTCACCGACGAGACGGAGCGCGATATCGTCTCGAAGGGGGATTTCGCGGCGCGAAACGGTGAGGGCGGCATCGACGCCGACACCACCGTCGTCGTGTACGGCGGCGGCCGCGTGCCGAACTGGTTCGCGCTGTTCGGCTACTGGATCTACAAGTACTACGGTCACGACGACATCCGCGTGGTCGACGGCGGGAAGGGGTACTGGGTCGAGAACGACTACCCGCTCTCCACGGAGGAGCCCGACTTCACGCCCCGCGATTACGAGGCCCGCGGTCCCTTCGAGAGCGTCCGCGCGTACAAAGACGACATCGACAAGGCGATCGAGGAGGGGATCCCGATGGTCGACGTCCGCTCGCCCGAGGAGTTCTCCGGCGAGGTCATCGCCCCCGAGGGGCTCAACGAGACCGCCCAGCGCGGCGGTCACATCCCCGGTGCGAGCAGCGTCCCGATCGGCACGACGCTGAACGAGGACGGGACGTTCAAGAGCGCGGACGAGCTCCGCGAGCTGTACAGCGACGCCGGCGTCGACGGCGACGAGTCGACGATCACCTACTGCCGCGTCGGCGAGCGCTCGTCGATCGAGTGGTTCCTCCTCCACGAGCTGCTCGGCTACGACGACGTGCGGAACTACGACGGCTCGTGGACCGAGTGGGGGAACCTCGTCGGCGCGCCGATCGAGACGGGCGAGTAACGCGCGCCAAACTGCCTACCGCGTCGCGGACTTCCACTCCCGTAACCCGAGGCGACCGCCGTTCAGGTCCCCGGCCGGCGCCTCGGTGGCGGCCCAGACGAACAGCGGCGCGACGCTCTCGGGGTCGCGGGCGCGCTCTTTCCCCGTGAGGTCGGTCGCGACGAGCCCGGGGTCGACGACGCCGACCGTCGCGTCGAGGTCGGCGGCGAACCCGCGCGCGACCCCCTCGGCGGCCGCCTTCGACACCGCGTACGCGCCCATCCCGGGCTTCGACTCGGCGGCGACCGCGCCCGACGGGACGAGGACGCGCGCGTCGTCGGCCAGGTGCGGGACGGCCTCGCGGATCGTCGCGAACACGCCGCGCGCGTTCGTGCGCATCGTGTCGTCGTAGTCGGCGTACGTGACCTCGGTCGTCGGCCGCTCGCCCGGCGAGCCGTGGAACACGCCGGCGTTCGCGAACACGACGTCGACCGGGCCGGCCTCGCGGGCGACGCGCTCGAAGAAGCGTTCGAGGTCGAACTCGTCGCGCACGTCGACGCGGTCGCCCCACGCGGTCCCGCCGTCGTCCGCCGGCGAGCCGTCCCCGGCGTCCGCGTCGCCCTCGGCGTCGCCGTCCGGGTCGTCGCCCGCGCCGTTCAGTGCCGCGACGGTCCGATCGACGGCCGCGCCGTCGCGTCCGGAGACGGCGACGAACGCCCCCTCGTCGACGAACGCCTCGGCGACGGCCCGCCCGATCCCACTCGTTGCTCCGGTGATCGCGACCGTCAGATCCATGTGAACGGGAGTACGCGCGTCGGCGACTTAGTGGTATCCACTCCGGCCGCCCCCGCCGCTCCGCTCGCGCGCTCCCGTCGCCGTGGCGGACCGCTGCGATGCCGTCGCGAGCCCCGCCGACCGAACGTGTCAGGGACCTTCCCGCGACGCGTCTGACCGGATTTATACCGGAGCCGTCCCTAGGATCGCGTATGGACGTGGTCCCGGACATCGACGGCGTTGCCGGCGAGTCCGTCGTCGTTATCGGCGGCGGATTCGGCGGACTCTCGACGGCCTGTTACCTCGCGGACGCCGGCGCGGACGTCACGCTGTTGGAAAAGAACGAACAGCTCGGCGGCCGCGCCAGCCGGCTCGAAGTCGACGGCTTCCAGTTCGACATGGGGCCGTCGTGGTACCTGATGCCCGACGTCTTCGAGCGCTTCTTCGGGCACTTCGGGCGGTCGCCGGACGAGTTCTACGAGCTGGAGCGGCTCGACCCACACTACCGCGTGTTCTGGAAAGACGGGGACAAGGTCGACGTGCTGCCGGACCGCGATGCGAACCGGGAGATATTCGAGTCGTACGAGCCCGGCGCGGGCGAGGCGTTCGACGCGTACCTCGAGGAGTCCCAGCGGACCTACGAGATCGGGATGGAACACTTCGTGTACGAGGACCGCCCGCGGCTGCGCGATTACGTGGACACCGACGTGCTGCGCTACTCGTGGGGGCTCTCGCTGCTCGGCAAGATGCAGGGGCACGTCGAGGACTACTTCGACCACCCGAAGCTCCAGCAGCTGATGCAGTACACGCTCGTGTTCCTCGGCGGCTCGCCGACGAACACGCCGGCGCTGTACAACCTGATGAGCCACGTCGACTACAACATGGGCGTCTACTACCCCGACGGCGGGATCGGCGCGGTCGTCGACGGCATCGTCGAACTCGCCGAAGACCTCGGCGTCGACTTCGTCACCGACGCCGGGGTGACGGGGATCGAGGGGCGGTACGGCGCGTTCGCGGTCGACACCGAGAACGGCGAGCGCTACCTCGCCGACCGCGTCGTCTCCGACGCCGACTACGCGCACACCGAACAGGAACTGCTGCCCGAGCGCAAGCGGCAGTACACCGAGGAGTACTGGGAGTCGCGGACGTACGCGCCCTCCGCGTTCCTACTGTACCTCGGCGTCGAGGGCGACGTGCCGAACCTCGAACACCACACGCTCGTCCTCCCGACCGACTGGGACGAACACTTCGAACAGATATTCGACGATCCCGAGTGGCCCGACGACCCCGCCTACTACCTCTGCGTCCCCTCGAAGACCGACGACACGGTGGCGCCGGAGGGCCACAGCAACCTCTTCGCGCTCGTCCCGATCGCGCCCGGGATCCGTGACACCCCCGAGATCCGCAACCGGTACCGCGACCTCGTGATCGACGACATCGCGGAGAACACCGGGACCGACCTCCGCGGCCGGGTCGTCGTCGAGGAGACGTTCTCGGTCGACGACTTCGCGGACCGGTACAACAGCTACGCGGGCAGCGCGCTGGGGCTGGCGCACACGCTCACGCAGACCTCGCTGCTCCGGCCCGGGCATACCTCGGACGCGGTCGACGGGCTGTACTTCACCGGATCGACGACGACGCCCGGTATCGGCGTCCCGATGTGTCTCATCAGCGGGGGGCTGACCGCGGAAGCGATGGCCGGCGACGACGTGTGATCTCCGCCGTGAGCGACCAGAATCGACCGGCGACCGACGGCGAGCGAGCCACCGCCGAGGGCGGGGACCGGCCCGCGAGAAGCGGCGGCGAGGGGCTCCGGTACCTGCTGGTGCTGTCGCGGCCGCGGTTCTGGCTCTACCTCGCCGGGCCGGTCGCCGTCGGCGTCACCTACGGGATCGGCGACGTGAGCGGGCTGTTCACGCCCGTCACGGTCGCGCTCGCGGCGTACTTCCTCGTGCCGGCCAACGTCTTCCTCTACGGCGTCAACGACGTGTTCGACGCCGACATCGACGAGCTGAATCCGAAGAAGGAGGGCCGCGAGGCGCGCTGGCGAGGGAGCCGGTTCGTCTCGGTCGCCGTCGTCGCGTCCGGCGCGCTGGGGCTCGCGACGCTCGCGATCACCCCGCGGGTCGCGTGGCCGTACCTGCTCGGCTTCCTCGCCCTGGCGGTCGGCTACAGCGCGCCGCCGGCCCGGTTCAAGACGACGCCGTTCCTCGACTCGCTGTCGAACGGGTTGTACGTCCTCCCCGGCGCGGCGGCGTACGCGACGGTTGCGGGCGCGCACCCGCCGCTCGCGGCGCTCGCGGGCGCGTGGCTCTGGACGATGGGGATGCACACGTTCTCCGCGATCCCGGACATCGAGCCGGACCGCGCGGCGGGGATCGACACGACCGCGACCGTCCTCGGCGAGGCGCGCACGTACGCCTACTGCTTCGGGGTGTGGACCGCCGCGGCCGCCGCGTTCTGGCTCGTCGACCCGCGGCTGGGCGCCCTGCTCGGCGTGTATCCGCTGTTCGTCGCGTGGGTCGCGCGCTCGTCGGTCTCGGTCGACCGCGCGTACTGGTGGTTCCCGGCGCTGAACACCGTCGTCGGCACGCTGCTGTCGATGGGCGGCCTCTGGCGGGTGTACCCGCTCTGGGAGGCGCTACCGTGAGCGACGGCGACCGGGCGGGATCGGCCGGGACGACCGCCGCCGCGACGACCGGCTCTCGGCTCGACGCGCTCCGCGAGCGCGCGCCGGACACGCGCAACGAGGCCGAGGCGCTGCTGGACCGGCTCGTCCGTGAGAACCGCTTCACCATCGCGGTCGTCTTCCCGCTCGTCGGGGCGATCGCGCTCGTCGGCAGCGCCGAGGGGTGGGTGCCCGAGCCGTTCGCGTTCCACCCGTGGTTCGTGCTGTTCGGCGTGATCGTGATGCGCTCGCCGCTGGTCGTCGGCGTGCTACCGACGATCGACCGCCGCGCGCTCGGCTGGATCGGCGTCCTAATGGCGTACACGTACCTCATCGAGTCGGTCGGCGTCGCCACCGGGTGGCCGTACGGGGAGTTCGCGTACACGGTCGACCTCGGACCGATGCTCGGCGGGGTCCCGGTCGCGCTTCCCGTCTTCTTCATCCCGCTCGTGATGAACGCCTACCTGCTGTGTCTGCTGCTGCTCGGCCCGCGCGCCGACAGCGTGTGGGTCCGGCTGGCGACGGTGATCCCGGTCGTCGTCGCGATGGACGTCGTGTTGGACCCCGGCGCAGTGTCGCTCGGCTTCTGGAACTTCGGCGGCGGACCGTTCTACGGCGTGCCCCTCTCGAACTACGCCGGGTGGGTGCTGTCGGCGATCGTCGCCGTCGTCACGCTCGACCGCGCCTTCGCGGCGGTCGGGATCCGCGACCGGCTGCGCGACTGCGAGTTCATGCTCGACGACATGGTGAGCTTCGTGATCCTCTGGGGCGGGATCAACGTCTGGTTCGGGAACCTCCTGCCCGCGGCGGTCGCGGCCGCGTTCGGCGTCGGCCTCGTCCGCGCCGACCGGTTCGACACGCGACTGTTCACGGAGTGGCGGCGATAGCGAGCGCCCGGGGCGAGCGCGGCGGCCGTGCGACGCCGCCCCACTCGGTGGCTCTTATATACCGGGGACTCGTTTGCTCGACCGTGACCGACGGCGGCAATCGCGGCGGGCGACCGAACCGGGAGGACCGACGGCGATGAGCGACCTCGCCATCGACTACGGCGACCACGAGCGAGTGTGCGAGGTCGTCGACCGGCTGCTCTACTGCGCCGAGGGCGTCAGCGTCTCCTTCGACGGGTGGGAGGAGGCGCACGTGAAGGGACCGGGGCTGTACTTCGCCGTCATCGGCGACAGCGACTACGGGGCGTACGCGGACCCGATGGGGGACAACCGCTGGCCCCGCGACACCGCCCCATCCGTCTTCGACGGGGGCGCGCTCGCGACGGCGGCGGAGTCGGTGAGCGTCGCGCAGGACGGCGGCGTCGTCGGCGCGGTCGACGGCGAGATCGAGGTCCAGATGGTCCGCTTCCGCGACCTGGGCACCCGCGACGAGGAGACCGATCTCGTCGACGACGTGAGCTACGAGCCGTGGATGGGGTCGCGGCACATGAGCGCCATCGAGACCTCGGTCCGCCCGGAGGTCGTGGCGACGGTGACGCTGAGCGAGGAGACCGGCCGCGTCAGCGTCTTCCGCGACGGGGAGGCGAACAGCATGCGGCGCGAGGAGATCGGCGGCCGCTGGCGCGGCGAGTAGCGCGCTTCGCGCCCGGCAGTTAGCACGGGCGCGTCGCTCCCGGAGTCCGGCCCCGAGGCCCCACGGTTAAGCCTCGGCCGGGCGAACGACGACGCATGTACGACGAGATACTGGTTCCGACCGACGGGAGCGAGGCGGTCGACCGCGCGCTCGAACACGCGGTCCGGCTCGCGACGGACCACGACGCGACGCTCCACGCGCTGTACGTCGTCGACCGGCGGATCGCGGCCGCCAACTCGGGCGACCTCCACGACGAGGTCGTCGAGGACCTCGAATCGCAGGGCGAGGCCGCCGTCGCGGCGGTCGCCGACGCGGCCGCCGAGGCCGGGCTGGACACCGAGACGCACGTCGCGCACGGGACGCCCGACACGGAGATCGTCGGGTACGCCGACGAGGCCGGCATCGACGTGATCGTGATGAGCCCGGAGGGGAAGTCGCCGCGCGAGCGGATTCGGTCGCTCGGGAGCGTCTCAGACCGCGTCGCCGACGACGCGTCGGTTCCGGTGTTCCTCATCAAGTGACCCGCCCCTCGGAGCGAGTCCGATCGGACCGGAGCCGACCACGGTCGACCGCCGCGCGGCCGAGCCAATTAGGTGGGTGGGGCCGCGACCCGTCGGCATGGAACTCACCGTGCTCGGGTCCGGCAGCGCGATGCCGGTCCCGGACCGCGCGCAGGCCGGCTACCTCCTCAACGACGGCGACCGATCGCTGCTCGTCGACTGCGGCAGCGGCGTCCTCCAGCGGCTCGCGGGGACCGACACGGGCTACGAAGGCGTCTCGACGGTCCTCCTGACCCACCACCACCTCGACCACGTCGCGGCGCTGTTGCCGCTCCTGAAGGCCCGCTGGCTCGCCGGCGAGGAACACCTCGAAGTCGTCGGGCCCGCGGGCACGAAGTCGCTCGTCGACGGCCTGCTCGGCGTTCACGACTACCTCGACGGCCGGATCGACCTCGCCGTCCGCGAGGTGTCGAGCGCGTGCCCGTTCGCCGCCGGCGGGTTCGACGTGACGGCCCGGGAGACGCGCCACTCGATGGACGGGTTCGCCTACCGCTTCTCGCCGCCGAGTTCGGACGCCGCGGCCGCTGACGGCCCGCTCGCGCTCTCCGGAGACACCGAGGCGTTCGCGGGCATGGCGCGGTTCGCGGACGGCGCCGACTGCCTCGTCCACGACTGCTCGTTCCCAGATGACGTCGACGTGTCGAATCACCCGACGCCGACGAGCCTCGGCGAGTCGCTGGCGGACGTCGAGGTCGGGACGCTCCTGCTCTCGCACCTCTACCCGCACACCGGCGGCCGCGAGCGCGAGATGACGGAAAGCGTCCGCGAGGCGGGGTTCGACGGCGAGGTACGGGCCGCGGCCGACGGACTGCGCGTGTCGCTGTGACCGCCGCGCGGACTCGGACCGCAACCGTCGGTCGGCCGCTCACCGGTCTCGACGTAACCGTCGGTCGGCCGCACGTCGGCTTGGACGTAACCGACAAACGTTACCTATCCGCACGAACGACCCGGATATTTAAGCGCGCGTGGTCGTTCCTGTCTTCCATGGCCGGCCCACTCGCGGACGACTTCGGACGGGAGGTGACGGGGGTGCGGATCTCGCTTACCGACCGGTGTAACTTCGACTGCGTCTACTGTCACAACGAGGGGTTAGGCGATACGCGCGGGCCGATGGAGCCGAGCGACGCGGAGATGAGCGCCGACGACGTGGTCCGGTTCCTCGAGGTCGTCGAGGGATACGGCGTCGACGCCGTGAAGTTCACCGGCGGCGAGCCGATGCTCCGGCAGGACCTGGAGGAGATCATCGAGCGCACGCCAGATTCGATGGAGGTGTCGATGACGACGAACGGCACGTTCCTCCCCGGGCGCGCCGCGGACCTGAAGGCCGCCGGCCTCGACCGCGTCAACGTCTCGCAGGACGCGCTCGACCCGGACGACTTCGCCGAGGTGACGAAGTCCGGCGCCTACGAGCAGGTCCTCGAAGGCGTGAAGGCGGCGGTCGAGGCCGGGCTCGACCCCGTGAAGCTCAACATGGTCGTGTTCACGCACACCGCGGGCTACGTCGAGGAGATGGTCGAGCACGTCGCCGACAACGAGGGGCTCCAGCTCCAGCTCATCCAGTACATGCCGGAGCTGACCGGCAAGCCGGAGTGGAACGTCGACATCGGGCGCGTCCACGACTGGCTCGCCGAGAAGGCGGACCGCGTCGAACACCGCGAGATGCACGACCGGAAGCGCTACTTCGTCGGCGAGGCGAGCGACGACGAGACGGGCGGCATGGTCGAGATCGTCGACCCCGTCGAGAACGAGGACTTTTGCGCCAACTGCGGCCGCGTCCGCGTCACCCACGAGGGGTACCTGAAGGGGTGTCTCAACCGCAACGACGACCTCCGGTCGATGGGCGAGATGACCCGCGAAGAGATCGCGGACACCTTCGAGGAGGTGGTGGCCAATCGGGTTCCTTACTACGGCGAGTACCTCGTCGAGGGCGACGACGGCGAGTACGAACTCAACGAGAAGTACCTCGGGACGCCGCCCGCCGCGGACTGAGGCACGGGCCGATGGGCGCGGAGCGCGCCGCGATCGCCGACGTTCGGAGCGCGCCGGTCGGGGCCTACTCCGGCGGCTCGTACGGCCGACTGCTCCCGTCGTCCGGGAGCCGACGCAGGTACTTCGCGAACAGGTCCGCCACACGGGTGTACGCGTCGAGGACGTGGTCCAGTTCGCCGAACCCATGTGGCTCGCCCTCGTACCGGCGGAGCTCGTGGCGGGCGTCGTGTTTCTCCAGCTCGGCGACGAGCTGCTCCGACTGGCTGATCGGGACGCGGGCGTCCTCCTCGCCGTGGAGCACCATGAGCGGGTCGTCGATGTCGGGGACAGTCCGGATCGGGCTCGCGTCGCGGTAGGCGTCGAGGTCGGCGACGAAGTCGCCCAGCTCGCGCTTGAGTAGTTGCCACCCCACGTCGTCGGTGTCGTCGACGAACGACTCGTAGTCGTACACGCCGTAGAAGGCGGCGCCGGCGCGGAACCGGTCGCTGTTGCCGAGCGCGTTCACGGTCATCAGCCCGCCGCCGGAGCCGCCGAATATCCCGACGCGGTCGCCGTCGACGGCGTCGTAGCGCGCCGCCGTCGCGTCCGCGGCGCGGATCACGTCGTCGAGGTCGCCGCCGCCCCAGTCGCCGTCGTTCGCCATGCGGAACGCCCGACCGAACCCGTCGGAGCCGCGGTAGTTGGGGCGGACGACCGCGTAGCCGAGCGCCGCGAAGTACGCCGCCCGGTGGTCGAAACCGAAGCCGTCGAAGGCGGTCGGACCGCCGTGCGGCTTCACGAGGAGCGGGACGGAGTCCGGCTCGGCGGCCGACGCGGGCGGGTGGACCACCGCGTTGACCCCGGTCCCGTCGGAGTCGTAGGTGAACGCCTCCGGGGCCGGAAGCCGGTCCGACAGCCCCGCCGTCGCCGTCGGCGTGCGTCGCTCGCCGGTCGCCGCGTCGACCGCGGTCGGCGGCTCGGTCGGCGTCTCCCGGACCGACAGCACGCGGTCGCCGTCCCACCGCGGTGCGCCGTGGATCGCGTCGCCGGTCGCGAGGGCGGTCGCGTCGGCGGCCGCGTCGGGGTCGGCGCCCGTCCCGGGGCCGGCGTCCGCGAGCGCGCCGTCGACGTCGACCGCGTGGACGTGCGTCCGGCCGCCCGCGGTGGCGGTCACGGCGAGCCTGTCGCCCGCGTCGTTCCACTCGGGCGCGGCGATCTCGGTCTCCGGGACGCCGTAGATCGGCGTCGGCGAGTCGCTCCCGTCGGCCGCGGGTTCGTCGCCGCCGACGCCGTACACCGCGTCGTATCCGCTGCCGTCGTGGACGAACGCGACCGCCTCGTCGTCGCCGGGTCGCGGGCGCGGACAGGCCGCCCGGACGCCCGGTTCGGCGAACAGTTCGGTGACGGCCCCGCTGCCGTCGCCACCGAATGGGACGCGGACGAGCGCGGCCTCGTAGTCGAACAGGTCGGCGTGTGCCGAGCGCGTCGCGACGACGCTGTCGCCCTGCCAGTGCGGGTCGGCGTAGAGGTACTCGCCGGTCGCGATCGCCTCGATCCGGTCGCCGTCGGGGGAGACGACCGCGAGGCTCGCCCGCGAGAAGGCGTCGGTGACGATCGCGATCCCGGGCTCGCCCCACGCGAGGCCGGAGATGCCGCCCTCCAAGTCGGTCAGCACCTCGACCGCGCCGGTGTCGGCGTCGACGGTCGCCAGCTCGGCGTCGCCGGTGACGAAGGCGATCCGGTCGCCGTCGGGACTCCAGTCGAGCCACCGCGCGTCGGTGCGCCCGTAGCGCATGGCCGACGCCCCCCGGCTCGTGAGCCGGCGGTCCTCGCCGTCGGTCGCCAGCCAGACGTCGGTGGTCAGCTCGCGGTTCTTCGCGTACGCGATCCGCCCGTCGGGTCCGACCGCGGCTTGGACAACGCGGTCTGCGACGGCCATGTCGGCGAGCAGCCCGTCGTAGTCGGTGTCTCTGAGGTCTCGTCGGTACACGTGTGTCACTGCGGTGAGCGAGCACTTGGGCGTATGGCTCCCGGAAGGGGTAGCTCACGAGACGTTGGACTCGTTATCACGGCGCAATTGAACCCTCTCCCGCTGAGAGTCCGCTGAGCGCGTGCCGAACGCAGAACGCAAGCGTTGTATTCTCCCGTGTTCTGCGGGGCGATCTGCCGTGTGAATCTGGACGGAGACCGTCTCGACGCTTAATTCGCGCAGTGAGAAGCGGGTATCGGGCGTCCACTCGTGCGTCTCGTGCCAGTCTCCCGATTATTCCTGATACTGCGGCACACGGGTGAATAAAAGATATATGACGTCCTTCGTAGATCCCAGTCGTGTCTGAGTTCCTCACTCCGCCCCCTGTCGAACCCGGCGATCGGGTCGCGGTCGTCGCGCCGGCGTCGAACGCACCCGAGTCTGCGCGGTTCGTCTACGAACTCGGTCTCGAGCGAATGCGCGACGTTTTCGACCTCGATCCGGTGGAGTATCCGACCGCGACCGCCGACCCGGAGTGGCTTGCGGACAATCCGGAGGCACGCGCCGAGGAGGTTATGAACGCATTCCGCGACCCGGACGTCTCAGCCGTGATCGCAAACATCGGAGGCCACGACCAGATCACGATCCTCTCGTATCTCGACGGAGACGTACTCCGTGAACACCCGACCCGGTTCTACGGGTACTCAGACAACACGAACCTGGCCCTGTTCCTCTGGAACCAGGGGATCGTCTCGTACTACGGCGGATCGACGCTGCTCGAATACGCGATGGACGGAGAGATGTTCGATTACACGGAGGAGTACCTGCGGCGTGCGCTCTTCGAGGACTCGATCGGCGACTGGACCGAAGCAGAGGTGTTCACTGACGAGGCCGGGGACTGGGAAGATCCGGAGTCGGTCGAGACTACTCGCGAGATCGAACAATCCGACGGCCGGATCTGGCGCGGCGGTGAAGAGGCGGTCTCGGGTCGGATCTGGGGCGGTTGCTACGCAGTCCTCGTCGAACAGTTCCTCGCCGATCGGTACCTGCCCGACCCCGACGCGCTGACCGGTACTGTCCTCGCGCTAGAGACGAGCGAATTGGTCCCTGACCCGGCCGTCGTCGGTGCGAACCTTCGCGCACTCGGCGAGCGCGGCCTTCTCGAACGATTCGACGGTGTGCTTGTCGGGCGCCCCGCCGCTCGCTCACACATCGAAGAGAATCCGCGAGAGTGGCGAGCGGAGTATCGGGAGCGCCAGCGCGAGGCGATTAGTGACGCGGTCGAGACGTACAATCCGAACGCTCCCGTTGTCTTCAATTGCGAGTTCGGACACACGTACCCGACGTGTCCCATCCCGATCGGCGGTGAGGTCGAAATCGACCCCTCGACCGCATCCATTCGCCTTCTTTGAGTTCACGGCGGGCTAGAATCCGGTGCCAGATAGATTCTCTGTGTCCAGACGGAATGAGACCGGGATTCACGCGCAAGGTGTGCCGGCCACCGCTGACCGGGGGTGGTGTACAGGCGCGGGTCATTCTGAGGCCGCAGCTACCTGTTCCACCAACAGTCTTCGACGACGAGGGATCGATCGAGGACGCCGAGGTCCGTGATTCCGCTTTGGCGAGGTTGCGGGCGATGCCGTCCGGGTCGTGGCGGGGGCGAGCGTGCTCGATACTGCTCCGTATCGGTGGTTCGAGAGACGTCGTGTCGACACCGCCGGGCTCGGTATCGTTTCCGTCGCGGTCGACGGTCGATTTCGGATCCTGCCGAACGAGGGTCCCGCCGAGCCGGTTCCGGTCGACGGTCCACGGAGAACCGCAACACGGGTAGGCGATCTCGGCGCCGCGTCCAGTGAAAGTCGGATGCGTGCGAGGGACCCGTTAATCTGCGGAACGGGACCCGAACCGCAGCGTCTCGGACGATTTAACGATCCGATCGCAGAGACCCGATCGACCCCAAATTCGGGTGTTTGACAGACGACCCGAGAACCGACGGGTTCGAAGCGAGCACGGTGGGATTCGAACCCACGGCCATCGGATTAGAAGTCCGACGCTCTATCCTGGCTGAGCTACGTGCCCTCACTCGACTCTGATCCGCCGCGTCTAAAAAACGCCCGCGGTTCGCGGCGGGCCGCTCAGCACCGGCCAACAGCAGACCTAAGTCCGCGAGCGGAGTAGCGACCGGTAATGAACGTCATCGGAACCGTCGGCCTCCCCGGCAGCGGGAAGGGGGAGGCGGCAAACGTGGCCGAGGCGGCTGGCATCCCCGTCGTCGTCATGGGCGACGTGGTCCGCGCCGAGTGTCGCCGCCGCGGGCTCGACCCGGCGCAACACCACGGCCGGATGGCCGGCACGCCCCGCGAGGAGGAGGGCGACGACGCCATCGCCGCTCGGACGCTCCCGCGCATCCGGGAGGCGGCGGCCGAGAGCGAGCGCGGCGAGACCGTCGTCGTCGACGGTCTCCGCTCGACCGTCGAGCTCGAACGCTTCCGCGAGGCGTTCGGCGACGACTTCACGCTCGTCGCGATCCGCGCGCCCTTCGAGCTCCGCGCCGAGCGGCTGGGCGAGCGCGGCCGCGACGACTCCGACTCGGACCTGGCGTCGCTCCGCAGGCGCGACGCCCGCGAGATCGACCTCGGACTCGGCGAGACGTTGGAGCGCGCCGACGTCGAGATCGACAACACCGACAGCCTCGCGGCGTTCCGCGAGCGCGTCCGCGAAGTGCTGGGCGTCGACGGTGAGGGCGCGGACCGCTCGGACGGCGACGCCGCCGAGGCGGCCGAGGCCGGGGGTGACGGCGCGTGATCTACAGCGTCGACGTTCGGATCGAGGTGCCGGTCCACGACACGGAGGTGACCGACCGGGTCGCCGACGCGGTCGAGAACGTCTTCCCGGACGCGGAGCCGGTCCACGAGGACGGGCGGCTCGTCTCCGAGACGCACAGCCTCGACGCGTTCTCCGACGTGCTCCACGAGCAGGAGATCCTCGACACCGCCCGCCGCGTCTTCCGACAGAACCGCACCGACGACGGGTTCGCCTTCTCGTTGAAGAAGCAGGCGGCGCTCGAAGGCGTCGTCAACTTCGCGGTCGGCGATCCGGACGAACTCGGTGAGATCGACGTCGAGGTGCGCGTCCGCGAGCCGGACGTCGAGTCGTTCATCGACTACGTCGCGCCCGAGACCGACGGGGGGCAGCCGGTCGACCCCGTCCGCGAGTACGGCGACCGGTTCGACCCCGAGGACGAGGCGTACTGAGGCGCCGACCCGGCGCGCCAATCGCCGCTCTCCCGGTCACTCGGCCCGTCGCTCACTGATCCACCAGTCACTCGGCCGTGGCGCCGGCCGCGGCCCCGCCGACCGCGCCGAAGACGACCGGATAGACGAGCCCCGCGAGCAGCGCCGCCGTGACGAGCGTCGGGGCGACGCTGCCGCCGTCGCCGACGGCGTACCGGAACAGGAAGGCGCCGATCACCGCGAGCGGGAGGTAGCCGACGACGGCGAGCGCGCCGGACTGCGCGCCGTCGACCGGCGTCGCCGCGCCGGCCGCGCGCGCTATCCCGACCCCGGCGACGACGAGCAGCAGCGGCGGCACGGCGTACAGGAACGTCAGCCCGGCGTCGCTCTGCGCGACGAAGTTCACCGAGCGGGCGGCGCCGATCAGCGAGGGCACGTTCACGTCCACGAAGTGCGCGTTGTAGAACACCCAGCCGACGCCGCGCCACACCGAGATGGTGTCGCCGCCGAACAGGTCGGCGAAGAAGTTGATCCCGGAGAGCCCCTCCTCGACCCGGCCGCTCTGCGTGACGTAGACGACCAGGTAGCCGAGGACGTACGACACCGCGCCCGCGACCGCCCCGACGACCGCGCCGCGGCCGAGGCTCCTTTCCGCCCCTGTCGCGCTCGATCCGCCGCTGGCTGTCGAAGACATGCGCCCGGTATCGTTTCGGCGGGCGTAAGTGTTTGTTGGGTCGGATCGGGACGCGAAACGATCGCGTCGACGGCCGCAGGAGTGCGTCTATCGGCGGACACCGTCGGATCAGGTCGTCGCCTCGCGCCACTCCGACTGCGAGATCGTGTACCGGACCTCGTCGTGGACGGTGCCGTCCGCGTAGACCAGCTCGTTGCGGAGCCGCCCCTCGCGTCGCCCGCCGAGGCGGTCGACGTACCGTTCGATCGCGCGCTGCGACTTCTCGTTGTCGGGGTGGTGGCCCACGGCGACGACATCCAGGTCGAGGTCCGCGAACGCGACCTCGGCGAGCGCGGCGGCGCGCTCGCCGGAGTAGCCGCGGCCCCAGAACCGCTTGCGGAGCCACGTGCCGAGCGTCGCAGTCCGCTTTTCCCAGTCGACCCCGAAGCCGCCGAAGCCGGCTATCTCGCCCGCACCGTCCTCCCCCTCGCGGGGGTAGATCACGTACGTCGCCGCCTCGGCGTCCTCGAAGCGCTCGCGCCCGCGTTCGAGGAACTCTAGCGTCTCCTTCTTCGTCTCGTGGGGGTCCCACGTGACGAACTCGGTCACCTCGTCGATGCCGGGATCGGACGAGCAGATCCGATAGCACTCGTCGAGGTCGACGTGTTCGGGACTCCGCACCTCCAGCCGAAGCCGGTCCGTCTCGATGGTCTCGGGGAACACGTCGTGAGCGTCGTCGCCCGCCGAATAAATTCCACCGGCGCCCTGCGACGGGTTGTCACGGGCACCGACCGCCGTCGGTCGTCGAACGCCGTCAGTCGCCGAAGGCGTCGGCGAGGTCGCCGCCGACGCTCGCGATCGCGTCGCGCGCCCGGTCGACCTCCGGCATCGTCATGAACCCGTGGACCATCGCGGGGTAGTTCTCGTATCGGGTCGCCACGCCGTCGGCGACGAGCTGCTCCGCGTACGCCCTCCCGCCGTCCCGGAGCGGGTCGAAGCCCGCTGTGACGACCGTCGCGGGCGCGACGCCGGAGAGGTCGCCGGCGTTGATCGGGTCGGCGTACGGGTTCCGACGGTGGATGTCGCTCCGGTAGTAGGCCGCCGAGAACCACTCGATGTCCGCCAGAGAGAGGACGGTCCCGGCGTGTTCCCGCATCGACTCCTGGTCGGGGTCGACGCCGATCCCCGGGTACAGGAGCGCCTGTCGGGCGATGTCGGGGCCGTCCCGCTCGGCGGCCATGAGGGCGGTCACCGCGGCGAGGGTGCCGCCGGCGGAGTCGCCCGCGACCGCGAGGTCGCCGGTCCCGCGGAGCCGCTCGGTCGCGTCCGCGGCCCGCTCGACGGCGGCGTACGCGTCCGCGACCGCGGCCGGGAAGGGGTGTTCAGGCGCGAGCCGGTACTCGACCGAGAGGACGGCGCACCCGCTCTCCCGGGTCAGGTGCCGACAGAGCCAGTCGTGGGTCTCGACGCTGCCGAGGACGAACCCCCCGCCGTGGAAGAAGACGACCGGCGGGTAGGGGGGGTCGGCGGCGGGGAGGTAGAGCCGCGCGTCGAGGTCGCCGACCGTCGCCCGGTCGCCGAGGGCGCGCCGCGCCTCGTCGTCTTCGGGTCCGGGAAGGGTCAGCGACTCGGTTGCGCCCACGCTCGGCGGGTCGCGGTTCCGGATCCGCATCAGCGGGTCGGTCAGGCGACGGAGGAGCTTCAGCCGGTAGCGACCGTGCGGGAGCGGGACCCGCGACTGTCGGGCGGCGACGCGCTCCGCCTGGGGGTCGATCTGTTCAGCGCTCACGGTCCGGAAGTCGTCGCCCCGCCGACAAGACGGTTGCGGCGGGGTCGGCTGTCGGGCGGTCGGTGGGGCCGTCGGGGCCCCGACTCAGCCCGCGACGCCGACCGCCCGCAGCTCCTCGCGGATCGCGTCGCGTTTCACCAGCGCGAAGCCGACACAGATGGTGAGGAAGCCCGCGACCGTCGTCGGGGTGATCCCCTCGTCGAGGACGAGCCAGCCGACGGCGGCCGCGAACACCGGCGCGACGTAGGAGACGAGGTTGATCTCGATCGGGCCGAGCCGGTCGAGCAGGTCGAAGTAGATGAGGAAGCCGATCCCGCTGGCGACGACCGAGAGGTAGCCCAAGGCGAGCAGCGACTCCGTCGTCCAGGTCGCGTCGGCGACCGACTCGCCGAGCGCGAGCGCGAGCAGATGGGTGAGCCCCGCGCCGAGGAGCATCGACCACGCCTCCATCGTCTCGATGGCGATGTCGGCCTCCGAGGCCCGCGAGAGGACGGAGCCGAGCGCGAACGAGGTCGCCGCGAGCAGCACGAGCAGCTTCGCGACGGTGCCGCCGCCGGTCAGGTTGGCGGGGTCGGGGTTCGCGAGGACGACCGCCCCGGCGAGGCCGATCCCAAGGCCGAGCGCGCCGACCGCGGTCAGCCGCTCCGCCGGCAGGAGGGCGCGGGCGAACACCGTGGTCAACACCGGCGAAAGGCTGACGATAACGGCCGCGACGGCGCTCGTCACCGCCGGGTCGCTCTCCCCGACGAACAGGAAGGCGTGGTAGGCGGCGATGATGAACACGGCGCCGGAGACGACCTCGAGCCACTGGTCCCGGCCGCGCGGGACCGGGTCGTCGACCGCGTACGCCGCGTACGCGAGCATGACGACGCCGGCGACGTCGAACCGGAACGCCGCGAACAGCACGGGCGGGAAGTACGCCAATCCCGCGTTGATCGCGACGAACGCGGAGCCCCACGCGGCGGCGAGAACGAGGAACAGCGAGAGGTTTCTGAGACGGCTCACGTCCGCCCTCTCCCGGCGGCGCGCCAAAAGGTTCCGGAAGCGGTTCGGTTCGCTGGATCCGCTCGGGAGGGGCCCGCTATCGGACCCGGTACCCGTCGGCGTCGCGGGCGACGACGCCCACGTCGGAGAGCCGGCGGAGCGCGCCCTCGACCGTCGACTCGCGGGCGCCGACCTCGTCGGCGACCGCCGCGGGCGTGCCGTCGGTCTCGACCACCGCGGCGATGACGGTCGCGAAGAAGCGGCTGTCGGCCTGCCCGCCGAGCCGCTCGTCGATCTCGGCGAGCGTGTCCTCGACGCGGCCCTGGACCCACCGCTGGGCGAGCGAGAGCTCCCGGTCGAGGTCTTGGAGGCGGGTGAACTCCTCCGCGAGCTCCGCGAGGTCGCCGGTCGTGCCCGACCCGTCGGGGCCCTCGATCGAGAGGTGCGGACAGCGCCCGGACATGTCGAGGCTGTTCTTCGCCGGGTACGCGCTCTTCGCGCCGAAGCCGTACGGCGAGACGCTCACCTCCAGCCGGAGGCTGCGCGCGATCCGGAAGTACTTCCGCCGCTGGTCGTCCGTCGTCGACTCGACGAGCCCGGCCTCCTCCAGCTTCCGCAGGTGGTCGATCACCGCCTTCGGGCTCACGTCCAGGTACTCCGAGATCTCCGTGACGTAACAGGGCTTGGTGGCGAGAAGCCGGAGGATGCGCCGCCGGTTCTCGTTGCCGAGGAGATCGAGCAGTACCGCGGAGTCCATTAACGTGTGGTTAGCGTCCAGCGGATAAAAGGTTGGCTTCTGTGACCGGTCGCGTTCCGCTCGGAGCGTCAGGGTACGGCGATTCGGTGCGAACGCGGACAGTCTGTGCCGCTCGTGTCCCCCCTTCGCTCGGCGGTAGCCGACGCGTCCGAACGACCCGCCGGGGACGCATCGGCTGTCGCGACCCTCCCGTTTATCACGGTGGAACCGGGAACGTTAGGGGATGAGTTCGGGGGGCAGTTCCGGCGCGAGCGGATCGAGCGGAGGCGGAGAGGGCGGGACCGTGAGCGGCGCGGAGGAGTTCGACTTCGCCGCGCCCGCGACCGACCAGTCGTTCGAGAACGCGCTCGCGAAGGCCCGCGACGGCGCTCGGCTGACGGTCGACGACGCCACCGAACTGCTCGCCACCGGCACGGGGGCGGCCGGGATCGACCCCGTCCGCAAGGAGGCGGTGTTAGAGGCCGCCGACCGGCGCCGGCGCGAGGAGGTGGGCGACGAGGTCACCTTCGTCGCCAACCTGAACAACAACGTCACCACCGCGTGTAACACCGGCTGCCTGTTCTGTAACTTCAAGGACTCCGCGCACGCGTTCGAGGCAGACAGCGACGTCGAGCACGCGGGGTTCACCAAGCCGCCCGCCGAGTCGCGCGCGGTCGTCGAAGACGCCCTCGACATGGGGATCTACGAGGTATGCTCCGTCTCGGGGCTCCACCCCGCGTTCGCGCTGAACGAGGAACATCACGAGATCCTCGCCGCGCACGACGACCCCGCGAGCGAGGTGAACTACAAGCCGCCCGAGCGGTACGCGACCGACCCGGGCACCTACGTCGAGCAGTTGGACGCGATGTCGGTCGGCGGCGTCCACCTCCACTCGATGACCCCGGAGGAAGCGTATCACGCCTCTCGGGGCACCGATTGGGAGTACGAGTCTGTGTACCGCGAGCTGGCGGCCGCCGGGCTCGACTCCGCACCGGGCACCGCCGCCGAGATCCTCGTCGACGAGGTCCGCGACGTGATCTGTCCGGGGAAGATCCGCACCGACGACTGGGTGGCGGCGATGGAGGGCGCGGCCGCCGCCGGCCTCGACGTCACCTCGACGATGATGTACGGCCACGTCGAGACGGTCGCGCACCGCGCGCAACACCTGAAGGTGATCCGGGACCTCCAAGACCGCACGGGCGCGATCACGGAGTTCGTTCCGCTCTCCTTCATCCACCAGAACACCCCGCTCTACCGGCGCGGCGTCGTCGACTCCGGCCCCTCGCACGCCGAGGACGAGCTCGTGGTCGCGGTCGCGCGGCTCTTCTTAGACAACGTCGATCACGTCCAGGCGTCGTGGGTGAAGTCGGGCGACGCCCACGGGCTCAAACTCCTCAACTGCGGCGCGGACGACTTCATGGGCACCATCCTCTCGGAGGAGATCACCAGCCGCGCGGGCGGCGAGTACGGCGAGTACCGCTCGTTCGACGACTACGTCGAGATGATCACGGCGATCGGCCGGACCCCGGTCGAGCGCTCGACCGACTACCGGACCCGGCGCCGGATCGACCCCGACGACGGGCCGCACGGCCCGCGTCTCGGCCCCCGCGCCGACGGGACCCCACTGCTCGCGAACCGCTCGTCCGACGGCGGACGCGGCGGCGGCGCGGTCGGAACGCCGCCGGCCGACGCCGACGACTGAACCGATCCCGACGGATCGGTTAGCGGCCGAACACGTTCCGCCGGACCCCTGGCGACTCTCATCGAGTGGGAACCCCCGGTACGCCCTTTATTATGTCACACGTCACCACGTGTGAGATGACCGCACCCGACGCACAGCCGGTCGGCCGCTCGGGAGAGAGCGACGGCGACGGCCGCGGAGAGAGCCTCGACGCGCCCTCGCTGACGCGCTCCGACGAGCGGCTGTTGGCGTACCTCGACGACGTGGGGACGGACTACCCGGCCTTCGTCGCGAGCAACACGGGACTGTACGCCGACCACGTCGAGTCGCGGCTGGAGGCGCTCGCGGCCGCGGGGCTCGTCGAGCGCGTGACCGGAGAGACCGTCTACCGTCTCACCGACGCGGGGCGGGCGGCGCTCCGCGACGACTGCCCGCGCTGGTCGGACTGAGGCGGAGGGCGCTCTGCGGGCCGCGGCGCCCGACTACCGCCCGAGTTCCGCGTGCGCCGACGAGAGGTGGCGGGAGCCGAGCGCCGCGAGCAGCGACAGTTCGCCGGCGAGCGCGCAGACCGCGATCGACTCCGCGAGCGCGTCGGCGTTGCTGCCGGCGGGATCGCCGCCGCCGGCGACGCCGAGGATTTCCAGGCTCGCCTGCTGGGTCGGGAGCTTCGTCCCGCCGCCGACCGTCCCCACTTCAAGACTTGCCAGCGAGACGGAGACGTAGAGGTCGCCGTCGGCGGTCGTCTCGGCGGTCGTGATCGCGTTCGCCCCCTCGACGACCTGCGCCTCGTCCTGCCCGGTGGCGAGGAACATCGCCGCGACCGCGTTGGCGACGTGGGCGTTGAAGCCGAGCGCGCCCGCCTTCGCGGAGCCGACGAGGTTCTTCCGGGTGTTGATCTCAGCGATCGCCTCCGGGGTCGTGTGGAGGCGCTCCTCGACGGTCTCGCGTGGGACCGTCGCGTCGGCGACGACCGAGCGCCCGCGCCCCTCGACGGCGTTGATCGCGGCCGGCTTCTTGTCCGAACAGAGGTTCCCCGACAGCGCGACCAGCGAGGCGTCCGTCTCCGCCTCGATAACGTCGCAGGCCTCTCGGGTCGCGATGGTTGCCATGTTCATCCCCATCGCGTCTTTCGTGTCGTAGCGGAACCGGCAGAACACGTTGTTGCCGACGACGTACGGCGTCACGTCGAGCAGTTCGCCGTGGCTCGTCGTCGACTCCGCGGCCTCGCGCAGCGCGGGGACGTTGTCGCGCAGCCACGCGACGAGCGCCTCGGCCTCGGCGACGCCAGCGACCTGGAAGACGGGCGCGCGCGTCATCCCGCTCTTCGTCACGCGCGCGGTCGCGCCGCCGGCGTCCTCGACGACGGAGCAGCCGCGGTTGATCGACGCGACCAGCGCGCCCTCGGTGGTCGCCAGCGGCAGGTAGCGCTCGGCCGTCCCCGCACCGCCGTCGACGGTCACCGGACCGGCGACGCCGACGGGGACCTGGACCCCGCCGAGGGTGTTCTCGATGTTCGAGCCGTGGACCGCCGCGGCGTCGAACGCGTACTCGCCGAGCGGGTCGAGGTCGGCGTCGGTCGCCTCCGCGACGAGCAGCCGGCGCGCGGCGGCCGCGGCGTCGGCGTCGGCGTGGTCTTCCAGCTCGTGGAAGCGGAGGTCGCCGTCGCGGACCCGGGCCGCGAGGTCCGCGGGAGTCGGTTGCGACATGCCGCCCTCTCCTCGCGGCGGGCGCTAATTACTGTCGGTTCGGCGGGCCTCCCGGGGCGAGCGGAGCGGACCGACGGGGCGAGCTACCGGCCGACGAACCCCGAGAGCCGCTCGCGGAGCGACTCGCCGCCGAGCTTGAGGTAGTAGGCGTCGCCCCCGTCCTCGTAGTAGTCGTCGATGCGGCGGATCACCTCGAAGCCGAGGTGCTCGTAGAAGCCGAGCGCCTGCCGGTTGGTCGTGCGGGCGTGACAGGTGACGGACCGGTGGTTCTCCGCGACGTCGGCGATCAGGCGCTCGGCGTGGCCGCGGCCGCGGTGATCGGGGTGAACGGCGAGAAAGAGGATGTAGCCGTCGCGCCGGACGGAGGCGAACGCGACGAGCCGGTCGTTCTCGACGAGGAGGTGGGCGGTCGACCGGCGGTACGCGTCGACGAAGAAACCGCGTCGCTGTCGGAGGACGCCCTCAGCGGACCGAATCTGCTCTTTGAGCTCCCACGCGGCGGTCGCGTAGTCGGACTCGCCGGGCGGGTCGGTCCGTTTCTCGACGTTGACGCTCACTGCGATGACCTAACACGCGGGCGGAATATAACTCCACCGCCAGCGGGGACCGTTGCGGGCGGTAGCTCCGCTCTCAACGGGTCGGGACCGTATCGAAGGCCGGGTCCGAGGCGGGTCGGTACCCGGACCGCCTGCGGACGCCGGCGCGGGCCGAGCGCTCGACGGAAACGTTTTGTCGCGGTCGCGCGTGGTCGCGATCAATGACCGACGAGTCGTCGGGGGTCGAGCTGCTCCGACGGGCCTTCCTCACCGGCGTCGCCGTCATCGTCCCCGCCGTCATCACGCTGGCCGTGCTCGCGTTCGCGTTCAACGCGGTGTACGACTACCTCGACGCGTTCTCCTCGGCGGTCGTGGCCGTGACGCCGGGAGCCGGACTCCCGGTGATCGGCGCGGTCTCCCGCGAGACCGCGATCGAGGTCGCGACGCCGGTCGTGTTCGTGGCCGCGATCCTCCTCGTGGGCGCCGGCGTCGAGTCCTCGCGGTACGGCGAGCGCGCGGTCGACTACGTCGACGACGCGGTCGAGCGGGTCCCGGGCGTCGGCTCCGTCTACCAGGGGTTCCGACAGATGAGCGACGCGATGCTCGACTCGGAGGGCGGGAACTTCCGCGAGGTCGTCCTCGTCGAGTTCCCGACCGAGGGGACGTACACGCTCGCGTTCGTCACGAGCGAGACCCCCGACGTCATCGCGGACCACGCGGACGGCGAGGGCGACGGGATGCGAACGCTGTTCATGCCGATGGCCCCGAACCCGGTGATGGGCGGGCACGTCGTTTTCGTCCCCGACCGCCGGGTCGTCGACGTCGAACTGACCGTCGACGAGGGGATCCGCGCGCTGGTCACGAGCGGGGTCGCGCTGGAGGAGGTCGCGGCCGACCTCGACGACGTCGACCCGGATGACCTCCGCCCCGGCGCGCCGGAGCGGACCATCGACGCCCGGTTCCCGGCGGACGGGCGACCGGAGAACGCGGAGGAGCCCCGCGACGAGAGCGGCGGAGAGGGTCGAAAGGGCGGTGGAGAGAGCCACAAGACCGGCGGAGAGAGCCGCGAGGGCGGCCGAAGCGTGGACGAGCGATGACCTACGAGCTCCGCGACCACACCGCCGACGTCGCCGTCGAGGCGACCGCCGAGACCCCCTCGGCGCTGTTCGCCGCGGTCGCCGACGGACTTACGGCCGCGAGCGCGGAGTCCGTTCCGGCGACGGGCGGCGAGCGGTTCGAGCTAACGGTCACCGCCGAGAGCCGCGAGGCGCTGCTGTTCGACTACCTCGACCGGCTGATATACGAGCGCGACGTGCGGCTCGTGCTCCCGGCCGATCACCGCTGTACGGTCGCCGAACCGGACGACGGGAACGGCGAGGACGACCCCGCGGAGCCGGGCGAGTGGCGGCTCGCGGCCAGCGCGCGCGGCGTCCCGCTCGGCGCGGTGGCCGCCCGAGAGATCAAGGCCGTCACCTACTCCGAGATGGCTCTCGAACGCCGCGGCGACGAGTGGTACGCGTACGTCGTGTTCGACGTGTGAGGCCGTGCCCCCCGCCTCGGAGCCGGCCGTGAGGAACCATTATAGTTATCGAGCACATTGGTAACGTATGCCACACTCAGAGCGGAGCGACGGGATCGGATCGACGGTGGCGGAGCAGCGGTGGCGCGCGGGGGCGAGCGGCGGGCTCGTGGCCGGCGCCGCGATGGGCGCCGTGTTACACTTCGGTCTCGGGCTCATGCCGACGATCGGCGCGCTGGTCGGGGTAGAGACGGTCCTCGTCGGGTGGGCCGTCCACCTGTTCAACAGCGCGCTGTTCGGTGCGCTGTTCGTCGCCGTCTTCGACCGCCCCTTCTTCGCGGAGCTCCGGGGAGATGTCGGCGGGTGCCTCTCGCTCGGCGTCGTCCACTCCGCGCTGCTGGGCGTGCTCACCGGCGGCCTGCTGTTGCCGGCCGCGATCGCGATCGAGGGCGCGACCGCGCTGCCGGTGCCGACGCTCCCGGTGCCGGGACTGACGGCCAGCTTCGAGTTCGGCGCGGTCATCGCGGTCGCGCACCTGCTGTACGGGCTCGTCCTCGGCCGAGTCTTCGCCGCGTTCACGCTCGCCGAGGGCGCGATCGGCTGGCTCCCGATCGACCCGCTCGACCAGTAGGCGGTCGCGGTCGGCCGACGGGCGTCGACCTCGACGGACTCGCTCGCGTCGCCGCCCGCTGACGCAACGCCCTTGCCTCCCCGCGTCGAACGCCGGGTATGACAACGCGCGAGTTCGATGGGATCCGACTGGAGAAAGTGCGCGAGCACGTCTGGGAGATCCCCCGCGAGGGCGACATGAACGTCCCCGCCCGGGTCCTCGCCAGCGAGTCGCTGCTCGAGGAGATTGGCGACGACGACTCGCTCCAGCAGTTGAAAAACGCCACTCACCTTCCCGGCATCGTCGAGCCCGCGCTCTGTATGCCCGACGGGCACCAGGGGTACGGCTTCCCGGTCGGCGGCGTGGGCGCTATCGACGCCCGAACCGGCTGTATTTCGCCGGGAGCGGTCGGCTATGACATCAACTGCGGCGTCAGAATGGTGCGAACGAATCTCACCTACGACGACGTGCGCGGCCGGGAGGAGGAGCTGGTCGACGCGCTGTTCGAGGCCGTCCCGTCGGGACTGGGCGGCGGCGGCGTGATAGACGGCGACGCCGACGCGATCGAGGGCGCGCTCGAACGGGGCGTCGAGTGGGCGGTCGAGGAGGGGTACGGGATCGAGAGCGACCTCGCGCGCTGCGAGGACGAGGGGCGTCGCCCCGACGCCCGGCCGGAGTACGTCTCCCAGAAGGCGATGGACCGCGGCCGGAACCAGATGGGGTCGCTCGGTTCGGGCAACCACTTCCTGGAGGTCCAGCGCGTCACCGACGTGTTCCGCGGGGACGTGGCCGAGGCGTACGGCCTCGAAGCGGACGGCATCGTCGTCTTAATCCACTGCGGGAGCCGCGGGCTGGGCCACCAGACCTGTAACGACTACCTCCGGCGGATCGAGCAGGAGCACGACGACCTGCTCGCCGAGCTCCCCGACAAGGAGCTCGCGGCCGCGCCGGCCGGCTCCGACCTGGCCGACGAGTACTACGGCGCGATGGGCGCGTGTATCAACTTCGCGTGGGTGAACCGCCAGCTGATCACGCATCAGGCGCGCGAGACGTTCGGCCAGGTGTTCGACGCCGACCCGATCGAGGACCTCGGGATGGAGCTGCTGTACGACGTGGCGCACAACATCGCCAAGAAGGAGACCCACGAGGTCGGCGTCGACGCCGAGGGGCGCCCGGCCGTCGGCGACGCGGCCGTCGACCGCGCGGAGCGCGAGCTGTACGTCCACCGCAAGGGCGCGACGCGGGCATTCCCCGCCGGCAACGGGGACGTGCCCGAGGCGTACCGCGGGGTCGGCCAGCCCGTCATCATCCCCGGCAGCATGGGCGCGGGCTCGTACGTCCTCCGCGGCGGCGAGGAGTCGATGGGCGTCTCGTTCGGCTCGACCGCTCACGGCGCGGGGCGGCTGATGAGCCGCACGCAGGCGAAACAGGAGTTCTGGGGCGGCGACGTACAGGACGACCTCGAAGACGGCCAACAGATCTACGTGAAGGCGCAGTCCGGTGCCACCATCGCCGAGGAGGCCCCCGGCGTCTACAAGGACATCGACGAGGTGATCCGCGTCAGCGACGATCTGGGTATCGGCGACAAGGTGGCGCGCACGTTCCCCGTCTGTAACATCAAGGGCTGACGACGGTCCTCGGCCCCGGGCGAGGCCGCCGACTCCGCGGCCGAACCCCTCCTCGTCGACCCGGCCCCCGCCGAGCGCTTATGTCGGATGCCGCGGCCACGTCGCACCGAGATGACCGACCACTCGCGGAACGGTAGCTCTGTCTTCTATACACATCT
>NZ_NEWI01000160.1:0-5309 GCF_002135005.1 Halorubrum sp. SD612
GCGAACCCCCACAGCGCCACGTTTCCGCGGTCGCTGATCGTCTCGAAGAAGAAGAACGGGAGCGCGCCGATCCCGGTCGCCAGCGCCGTGATCAGCCCGGCGACGAACACGAACGCGTAGGCGTCGAACGCGACCATTCGTTATGCGGAGATACGACGGTCCCGGTGATAACTTCGGCGGACGCCTCCGCGGTCCGGGAATCGCCCTCCGACTCCGAGCCGGATCTCCGAGCATCCGACTCTCCGGTCACCCCAGTTCCCGGTCACCCCAGTCCCCTGACCAGGCCGGTGACGAACAGGATCAGGAACAGGGCGACGAGGAGCAGCAGCACGGTGAGCTTGGTCCCGAACGCGGACCGACACGCGCGCGGTCCCTCGCCGCACTCCCCGTCGCGCCGCCGGGAGCGGATCGGCGCGTTCACGCGCCCGCCCCGCCCTCCGGGCGGTCCGACGCGGACGGCGCCTCGACCTCGTCACCGTCGCCGTCCGTGTCGCCGTCGACTTCGTCGGTATCCTCGCCGTCCTCGTCCGTGTCGGAATTCGTCCCGTCGTCGGCCGTGTTCTCGCCGTTCGCGTCGCCGTCGGGCGCGTCGCCGTTTAGCACGTCATTGCCGTCGGGCGCGTCATTGTCAGGGGCGGCACCGTCGGGCGCGTCATTGTCAGGGGCGTCACCGTCGGGTGCGTCGCCGTCGGAGGCGTCCCCGTCAGGCGCGTCATCGTCAGGGGCGTCGGACTCTACGTCACCATCGTCCGCGCTGTCGTCGACCGCGGTCGGCGGAGCCGACGCGTCGGTCGCGCTCGCTTCGGGCTCCGACTCGTTCGCCGACGGCTCGCTCGTGCCGTCCGACGGACTCGACGCGTTTTCGGACGCGACCGTCTCGCTTTCCGACGGAACCGGTGCGTTTCCGGACGCGATCGTCTCGTTTTCCGACGGACCGGTCCCCGGCGCCACCGGGCCCGAGGCGTTGCCGCCGGCGGGACCGGAGACATTGCGGTCGACGGGGCCGGAAACGTTGCCGCCGGCGGGATCAGGGGCGTTCACTCCCGGTCCGGTTCCGGTCACCGGCGGTGCCGTTCCGTTTTCGACGGCAGTCCCGCTTTCGATGGCAGTTCCGTTTTCGACGGCAGTTCCGTTGTCGACGTTCAGGACGGTCGGACCGCCGGCGGTCGGCTCGTCGATCCGGCTCAGTTCCTCCGGCGTCTCGAACGTCGTCGTCACGTTGGCCCCCGCCGTGAGGAGCGCGACCGTGGCCCCTCCGGCGAACGCGACGCTCCACACCAGCACGGCCAGCGCGACGAGCGCGACGACTCCGCGGTTCGCGGGCATCAGTCCCCCTCCCCGGCGGCGTCCGGCTGCGGCGTCGCCGCCGAAGACGCGGACCGTCCCGTCTCCTCAGGCTCTGCGCGCTCCGCACCCGCCGCGACGGCCTCCGAGCCGCTCTCGTCGGCATCCGCGGCGCTCTCCGACTCCCCGCCGTCGGCGGCCGAGTTCGGTTCCGCCGCCTCGATGTCGGGCGCCGCGGCCACGCTCGACCGGCTCCGGTCGAGGACGCCGCTCGCCGGCACCCACGCCGCGAGGGCGCCGAGCAGGAGCGTCGCGGTCGCCACCGCCACCGCGATCGCGGCGGCGGTGCGCAGCTGGAACGCGACGTACGCCGCGTACGGGGCGAACCCCGCGAGCACCGCGGTCGCCCCGCCGACGGCGTCGACGGAGACGCCCCCGGAACCGCTCGGGGCGTCCGCCGGGGCGGCCGGCTCGGAGCCGACGGCGGGCTCCGGACCGACGGCGGGCTCGGAGGCATCCGCCTCGACGGCTGAACCCTCCGTCGGTCCGTCGACCGGATCGACGGACGCCGGAGGCTGCGAGCCCGACGCGTCGCGGTCGCGGACGATCGACCAGACCTCCGTGACCGCGAGCAGGCCGAAGGGGAGCAGCACCAGCGCGACGAACCCGATCTGCGTGCCCGCGAACTGGACCACGTATCCGATCCACGGGATCGTCAGCGTCACCACGCCGACGAGGCTCCCGGCGGGGACGAGCCCCGGGTCCGGCCCCTCGTTGGCGTCGCCCATCGTCTCGAACGCGAGCGCGCCCCCGTCGTCGACGACGTCGATCACGCGGTGGGTCACGGGCACGTCGCCCGTCCCACGGACGAAGGTGACCACGTCGCCCTCCGCGACCGCGGTCGGGTCGCGCTCGGCGACGATCACCACGTCGCCCGGCGCGATGGCGGGCGTCATGCTCGCCGTGAGCACGACGAAGCTCTCGTCGGCGCCGACGACCTCCGGGGCCGCGTACACCGCGAACGGCGCGACGAGCGCGATCAGCAGGACGATCCCGAGTACGTTCGCCGCGCGCTTCGTCCGTGATGATGTGAGTATGGTTGTCATCAGTTCGCCTCCGTGCCGTCGTTACCGCCGTCGCTTCGACCGTCGCCCCCGGCGTTCGCGGATTTGCCGTCGGGGTTCCCGGGCGTTCCGTTCTCCTCTCTGCCGTTCCCGCCGCCGTTGCCGTTTCCGCCGCCGTTGCCGGTCCCGCTACCGTCGCCGTCACCGGTGCGGTCGTCGTCGTGTTCCTCTTCGCCGTCACCGGTGCGGTCGTCGCCGTCTCCCTCTTCGCCGTCACCGGTGCGGTCGTCGTCGTGTTCCTCTTCACCGTTACCGTCGCTGGCGCAGACGCTGATCGCGACGTTGCTGACCCCGTACCGCTTGCCGTTGTCGGGGTTCAGCGGTGCGAACACGATCTTACGCGTCTCCGGAGACGCCGGGTCGATGTCGGCCAACTCGACGCCCTGGTCCGGCCCGCCCTTGACCGCCACGGAACACACGTCCGGCCCGGGATTCCCGTCGGCGTCCTGAAGCCGGAACGCGACGCCGACGACCTCTCCCTCGTCCTTCGTCTCGACCTCGGTGATCTCGATCTCGTGCGGCCCCGCGCCGTCGAGAAGCATCTCCAGTGGCAGGACATCGTCCGGCGCGGTCGACCCGCCGAAGTCGGCCTTGCCGAACACGACGCACTCGGGGCAGTCCGTCTCCGTCTCCTCACAGACGACCTCCGCGAAGGGGTTCGCCCCGGGCGCGTTCGCCTCGGCCTCCGAGACGTGGCGACACTGCTCGGCGTACAGCCGGAACGTCAGGTCGGCCGTCTCCCCGCCCACGTCCGGCGAGTCCGCCGGGAGGTACGGGGCGACCTCGACGGCGAGCGAGCCGCCGTCTGGGTCGAGGCAGCCGTCGTCGATCCGCACTCCGGTCGCGAGGAGGCGCTCGACCTCGACGAGCGGCCGGTACCCGCCCGTCAGCGACTCGCCGTCGACGACGACCTCGACCTCGAGGGCGTCCCCGAGCGGGTCGCCGTCCGGGCACTCCGTCGCGAGCCACACCCGGACCGGGTTCGCCGACGCGCCTACCTCGAACCGCTCGGGGCGGGGGCGGTCGTCGAACGTCGTCCGGTCGACCGGGAACGGCCCGACGGTGACGGTCCCGCCCGTGGGCTCGCCGTCCACCGTCAGCCCGACCTCGCCGGCGCCGAAGACGTTGTCCCGGAACCCCTCCCGGTCCGCGAGGTACGCGCCCGTGCCGAGCCCGCTCGCCATCCCGACGGCGCCGACGCCGCCGATGCCGGCCAGCAGCCGGCGGCGGCTCAGTCCGCTCGGTCGCCGCCCGCCGTCGCTTCCGGGGGTCATGCGCTCCCTCCGGCGGCGTCGCCGCCCGTCGGGACGTTCCGCTCGAAGGGGTTCCCCTCGTCGTCGCAGTCGACCACGCCGAACTCCACGAGGAAGTCGACCGCGCCGCCCTGCCCGGCGTTGCCTCCCTCGCCGTCGAACTCCCACTCGAAGGTCAGGCAGCGCTGCTCGCCCGGCCCGAGACAGCCGTCGCCGAGGAGCCCCGGACGCAGTTCGACGCCGTCGGCGAGTGCGGACCCGGCGACGTCCGCGAGCGTCGCGTCGGCGATCAGCTCGCCGGCGCTCGCGAACTCCCCCTCGGCGCCGCCGCAGCTGCCGATCCCGAAGATCCCCGTGTCCTGTCGGACCGTGAGACTGATGCGTTCCGCGAGCGCGACGCTCGCGTCGTCGGGGTCGTCGAGGCCTAGGTCGATCCGCAGCCACACGCGGGCGGTGTCCTCCGGGTCTTCGAGCCGGAGCCCGACGCTGGCCGTGCCGTAGTCGTGCGGCAGGGCGTTGTCGACGTCGACGAGACGGACCCCGGCCGTTCCGACGTCGTCGACCGCGCCGACCGGGCTCGAACCGACGACCGTCCCGTTCTCTGTGCGCCGCCACCCGACGAGCAGGTTCAACGGCGTGTCGGTCTGGGCGTACGTGTAGTCCGTGTACCCGTCCCAGTTGTCCGTCCCCGTCGACCGCCCGGAGGCGGCTCCGAGGGCCGCGAAGCCGACGGCTCCGGCGCCCGCGAGTGCCTCCCGCCGCGTGAGTCCCGATTCTTTCTGTGTCATTGTGTGTCGTCGCGGCTCCGAACGGCCGTGTCGTCGATATCCTCCCCGTGTTCACCCCCTCTACCACTACCGTGCTCGTATGTATGCGCGCCCTACCCCGACGGGTTCGCCGGTCGTACCCGACGGTACGGACGCCGTACCCCGTCGCGGTCGCCCGATCGGCCTCACCGTCGGGCGGCCTCGACCGCCGTCGCCGCGACGGGCTTCGAACCCCCGATCAGGCCGCCTGCGACGGTCCGGCGCCGTCGTTGTGGCGCGCCTGTTCGGTGTAGAAGCCCAGATCGAAGGCGAGCGTGTCGCCCTGGATCTCGTTGCCCACGCCGATCGGGAGCTCCCATTCGAGCGCGACGCAGTGCATCACGCCGTCGCCCCGGAACGCGTCCCGGTTCGCGTCGTCGGGGCCGTCGTTGAGTTCGTCGTACGGCGTCGACCGGTTCCCGTCCAGCGGGATGCCGTCCCCGTCGGCGAGCGCCGCGAGGACGTTGCCGAGCGAGTCGTCCATGATGACCTTCTCCTGTCCGGTCTGCGCAGCGAGATTCCCGAACACCGAGGGGATGACGAGCGGGTCGTCGACGTCGTTGAAGAACGCCGGGTCGCCGCCCGTGCCGCCGGCCGGGCCGGCCATCGCCGACAACACCGCGTCGTTCGCGCTTCCGACGGAGATCGTGTACACGTTGGTCGCGGGGTTCGGCGACGCCGCGCGGGCGTCGTCGGCCGCGTCCACGGGGTCGGAGAACTGGGTGCTGCCGGTCCCGTTGAACGACTCGCCGTCGGAGAGGACGATGTTCCGGTACTCGACGCCGCCGCGGCCGTTCGCGTCGAGTTCGCCCTGCGCGTCGTCGACGCCCTCGCCGATGTAC
>NZ_NEWI01000161.1:0-5222 GCF_002135005.1 Halorubrum sp. SD612
GAGCCGGCCGGGGGCTGACGAGGTTTTTACCTGATGGCGTCCGATCTCGGGGCGTGAGCGTCGTCGTCGCGATCAAGCCGGCCGCGGGCAAGCGGAACGCGAAGGTGGGGCGGCTCGTCTTCGAGGACGGGCCCCGCCACGCGTTCGAGAGCCGCGCGGCCGCCGAGCGCTGGGCGGACGACCTCTCGGCCGGCGACGGCCACGTCTGGGTCGCGAGCGCGCACCCCCGCGACGACGGCGACGCGGACTGTTACCTCGTTTCCCGGGCGACGAACGCGAAGCTGGAGGCGGCCTACGACAAGCGCCGGCGGCGGCTCAGGGGCGACACGGGGTCCGAGCAGGAGTCGCTCGGCGGCGAGCCCTGACCGGCGGCCCTCGCCCGCGGACGGGTCGCCGCTATCCCTCGGCGGGCGGAGCGCCGACGACGTCGTCCTCGAACCCCGCGACCGCCGCCATCACCGCCTCGCGGTCGGCGTCGTCGACGTCGAACTCGCGCAGCGCCTCGTCGAGATGCGTCGCGACGACCTCGAACTCCGCGGCCGTTATCGCCAGTCCATCGTGGGCGACCGCCATCTCCTCGCCCTCGTACCGGAGCGGACCGCCGGTGACGGCGCTCAGGAACTTCGTCTGGTGGGAGCGCTGGTCGGCCATGTCAACGTCGTCGAAGTGGTGACTCACCCGGTCGTCGGAGAGCACCCCGTCGTAGAAATCGCTGACGACCGCGCCGATGGCCGGCTCGCCGCCGAGGCGTTCGTACAGCGTCTCGTTCGACATACGTCGGTGACGAACGCCAGCCGTATCACTGTTCCCCCGCCGCCTCACGGCGAGTCGTCCGCGCGCGTGCCGTCGCCGGTGTCGGCGTCGGGGTCGGCGGCCGGCCCGGACCCGCGTTCGGCCATCATGTCCGCGGCGCGGCTCGCCCACCCGGAGTACCGGAAGCCGACGGCGACGACGAGCGCCATCCACGCGTACGCGGCGGACACGCCGACGTACGCGCCCGCGGGGCCGAACCCCGCGGTGCGCCCGAGCAGCCACGAGAGCCCCAAGAAGAGGCCGAACATGCCCGAGACGCGCGCGACGAGCGGGACACGGGTCTCGCTGGCGCCCTGGAGCGACCCGGAGAGCGCGGAGAAGCAGGCGAGGGCGACGCCGGCGACGCCGTACACCCGCGCGAAGTCGACCGCGGACGCGACCGTCGCCGCGTCGTCGGTGAAGACCGGGACGATTCGGGGGGCGGCGACCACGAGCCCGAGACCGATCGTCCCGACCGTGAGCACGCCGAGGCTCGCGACGGCCCAGCCGTTGAACCGCGCGGCCTCCGGGTCGCCCTCGCCGAGCGCCTGCCCGACCAGGATCGACGCCGCGACGTTGTAGCCGCGCGAGAGCGGGCCGGTGACCTGCTGGTAGACGCGGCGGCCGATCTGGAAGCCGGCGTTGACCGTCTCGCCGAAGCCGAGGAGGAGGGCGTTGAAGGGGAACTCCGCGACCTCGGAGCCGAACCCCTCCAGCACGCGCGGGGCGCTCACGACCAGGAGCTGTTTGGCGATCGTGAGGTCGCGCGGCCACGCGAAGTCGGCGTCGGTCCACGAACCCCAGATGGCGACGCAGAGCAGGCCGGCCGTGAGCACGTTCGCGCCCGCGGTCGCGAGGCCGACGCCGAGGACCTCGAGCCGGGGGAGCCCGAACAGCCCCAAACCGAGGACGACCGACCCCGCGATGTTGACGGAGTTGGCGGCGACGTTGACGTACATCGGGGTCCGCGTGTCGCCCGTCCCCTGAAGGGCGCGGGCGCCGACCAGGGCGACGTGGCGCGCCGGCGCGGTCGCGAACACGACCGCGAGGTACGTCGAGCCGAGGTCGACGACCGCGGGCGAGGTCCCCTCGCCGACGAGGCGGCCGAACACGTCGATAGCGAGCTCGCCGAAGAGGAACCCGAAGAGGACGAACGGGACCCCCGCGAGCGCGCCGAGCAGGATCGCCTGCGTCACCGCCTCGTCGCGGTTCCCCGCGGCGCCCGCGCCGGTGTCCTGCGAGGAGAGCGCGATGGCGCCGCCGCCGAGCCCGAGCCCGATCCGCAGCGGGAACCGGGCGTACAGGTCCGCGAGGCCGATGGCGACGACCGCGGCCGGCGAGAACAGCGCGGTGACTAAGACGTCGGTCGTCCGCATCGCGGTGCGGAACGTCTGCTCGGCCATGACGGGCCACGCGAGCGAGAAGACGCGCTTCCAGACGCGCCGCAGCCGCGGGAGGTCCATCTGATCGCGTCCGACGGGCGCCCGCGGTTTCTACGTATCGGAGCCGGCCGAGTCGACCGGTGCGTGCGGGAGCGTCACCGCGAACCGCGCGCCGCCGAGGGGCGACTCGCCGGCGTCCAGGGTGCCGCCGTACGCCTCGGCGAGCGTCGCGACCAGCCGGAGGCCGCTGACGCCGCCGCTCGCCCCGTCGACCGCCTCGTCGGCGAAGAACGACCCGTCTCGGACCTCCGGGGGAAGCCCCGGACCGTCGTCCTCGACGACCAACGCGACCTCGTCGTCCCGGCGGTTCGCGGCGCCGTCACCGGGCACGCGGACGCCGACGCGGACGGTGACGCCCGGGTCGGCGTGTTCGATCGCGTTCTCGACGAGGTTGTGGACGACCGACCGCACGCCGTCGTTGGCGGCGACGGGCGCCGACTCCGGTATCTCGGTCTCGATCGTCGCCCGCTCCCCGTCGGTGACCCCCGACAGCACGTCTCGGGTCGTCTCCGCGAGGTCGACGCGGCTGGCGTCCGCGTCGCCGAGGATCGCGTCCGCGACGGCGCTCGTCGCCTCGATGCGGTCGAGCCCCTCGTCGGCCTTCGCGGCCACCGTCTCGGCGTGGTCGGAGCCGTCGGCGTCGCCGGCGAGCAGGCCGGCGTAGCCGCGGATCGTCGAGAGGTCGTTGCGGAGGTCGTGCCGAAGCAGGTGGTTGACGAAGGAGACGGCGCGGACCGCGTCCCGCGCGCGGCGCGCCTCGGCCGCCTGTCGGACCGCGTAGTAGCCCGCGATCGCGCCGCCGAGGCTCCCGGCTCCGGCGGCGACGAGCATCGGGAACGCCGGCTCGACGAGCGGGCGGCCCTCGAAGGCGCGGACCGCGAGCGTGGCGGCGAAGGCGACGACGGCGAGGACCGTCCCGGCGCCGGCCCAGCGGGCCACCCGCCACTCCTCGGCGGGCGAGAGGTCGCGCGCGGCGATCCGGCGGCCGGCGGCGATCACGGCGACCGCGATCCCGCCGTCGAGCGCCAGCGCCAGCAGCGGCCCGACAGCGCCCTCCACGACCCCGACCTCGGCGCCGTGGTGGACCAGCGCCGCGACGAGGACGCCGGCGCCGAGCGCGGAGACGGCGTGGTGGCCGCGCAGCCTCGACATTACGGACGACACAGGCGAAGCGAGTAAAGTCGTTCCGGATCGGTGAGCGGCCGAACGTTGAAGCCCGCGAGCGACCCACGGCCCCCATGGACGTCTTCGTGTACGGGACGCTGACCGAACCGGAACGGGTCGCCGAGGTCGTCGACTCGTTCGTCTTCGTCGGGTCCGCGACGCTCGACGGGCTCCGGCTCGTGGAGGGGCGGTACCCGACGCTCGCGCCCGGCGGCGAGACGGCCGGGCGGCTCCTCCGGACGGAGGCGGCCGACGCGCTCGACGCGTACGAGGACGTCGACGGCGGCCTGTACGTCCGCGAGACCGTGCCGCTCGACGCGCCGGCCGGCTACCCGGAGACCGCCGCGGTGTACGTCGGCGACCCCGACCGCCTCGACGCGGACGCGACGTGGCCCGGGTCGGGCCCGTTCCCGGACCGAGTCGGATCGGTCCTCGACGACCGCGGCGTGCGAGTGCGGCTCACTCCCCGAGATCCCGTCTGACGGAGCGATGACGGCGTCGCTGTCGTGCGGTTTCACTTTCGCTCTGGTAGCCTCACCTTTTTGTATTCCCGCCGCCTCGTTCCACTCGCACGTCACACGCGTGCATTCCCCCTTCACTCACCGCGAGCCGCCGGCCCGTCGGGCGACGTCGACCGGAACCGATTAGCGGCCGGCGCGGCGACGAGGCGCATGCTCACACTCGCCGACATCCGCGAGGCGCGCGAGCGGGTCTCGGGCGTCGCCCGGCACACGCCCCTCGAGCGGTCGCGCTCCTTCTCCGAGATGAGCGGCGCCGACCTCCACCTCAAGTTAGAGAACTTCCAGCGGACCGGCGCGTTCAAGATCCGCGGCGCGATGAACCGGATCCAGACGCTCTCCGAGGCGGAGCGGGAGGCCGGCGTCGTCACCGCGAGCGCCGGGAACCACGCGCAGGGCGTGGCGCTGGCCGCCAGCCGCGCGGGCGTCGACGCCACCGTCGTGATGCCGAAGTTCGCGCCCGTCTCGAAGGTGAAGGCCACCCGCGGGTACGGCGCGAGCGTCCGCTTGGAGGGCGTCGACTACGACGAGGCGCAGGCGTACGCGCACCGGTTAGAGCGCGAGGAGGGGCGCACGTACGTCCACGCGTTCGACGACCCGGTCGTGATGGCCGGGCAGGGGACGCTCGGCTTGGAGATCGTCGACGACTGCCCCGATCTGGACACCGTCGTCGTCCCGATCGGCGGCGGCGGGCTGATCTCGGGGGTCGCGGTCGCGGTCAAAGCACAGCTCCCCGACGCCCGCGTGGTCGGCGTCCAGGCGGAGGGCGCGGCGTCGGCCGCGAAGTCGCTGGAGGCCGGCGAGGTCGTCGAGATCGACGGCGTCGACACGATCGCCGACGGGATCGCGACGCGCTCGGTCGGCGACCGAACGCTGGAGGTCATGGCGGAGTACGTCGACGAGGTCGTCACCGTCGACGACCGCGAGATCGCCTTGGCCCTCACGCTGCTCTTGGAACGGGCGAAGACGCTCGTCGAGGGCGCGGGCGCGGTCGCGCTCGCCGCCGTCCTCTCGGACGCCTTCGAGTACGACGACGGCGAGACGGTCGTCGCCGCGCTCTGCGGCGGCAACATCGACCTCAACCGCCTCGGCACCGTGATCCGCCGCGGGCTGGTCCAGATGGGCCGATACCTCAAGATCACCATCGATTTAAAAGACCGCCCCGGCGAACTCGAACGGGTCTCCAGCATCGTCGCGCGCACCGGCGCGAACGTGTACGCGGTCCACCACGACCGCACCTCGCGGGACGTGGCCGTCAACGCCGCCGAACTCGAACTCGAACTGGAGACCGACGACGCGGAACACG
>NZ_NEWI01000162.1:0-5213 GCF_002135005.1 Halorubrum sp. SD612
CCATACAGTCGAAACAGAGGAAGAACTCCGAGCCGTCGGTGAGTTCGAGCGTCAGCCCCTGCGTCGACTCGAACGCGAAGTTCCACAGGTCGCCGATCCCGCCGGCGATCCGCACGGACCGCTCGCACACGTCGCACGCCTCGGAGGCCATATGCGTCTCTCACGGGGTCCGCGGGGTAAGGCGTGTCGCCTCGGTAATTATATACATCAAGGAGAATGCCTGCGGCTTCAGCCGCAGGATGAATCCGACAACTCGGAGTCAATCTACGCTACAATAGCCACACTGAGATTTGGCAATCCGCATTTTAAAATGACAGGCAATCCCACGTATAGGTAGGAATCAGACTGGGAACAGAGCGACTCCCGTTAGTCCTACGATGGCGGCCTGTCCGCCCCAAGCAATGAGACAGTAATCGGAACCAGTTGGGTGAACGGTCGGTTCTTACAATGAACCGATGCAGTGCCCGACTGCTGTACGCACCACAGAAAGTAACTCCAAGTCCAGCGAAGTCTGCCGGACTCCCCGAGGCAAAAACAACTCCGGGAGTCCGAACACGATAGAGGATAGGAGTACCGGGGGCTTGGCACTCCCAGCAGTCCCGCCCGTCACAGTCCGTGAACCCCACACGGATTCTCACCGTGTCGGAGTTCGGTGGAACTGTAAACCTGAAATCTCCAACGCTCAGGATTCCTCCGCGTTTACGCGGAGGAGGATGTCAAATATCGCCGCTGTGTGGAGAGACGCGATTGACAGCTCTGCGGTGAACACCGCTCGATCAGCAGCCACTCGTTTATAACCGACTATCAGCAGACCGGCGGCGAACACTCCCAAAGCCCCAGCCGGCGGGGCGGGCGCACGCTCGCTGCGCGCCTCACTCGGTCGCTGTCGCTCCCTCGTTCGGTGCTTACGTCGCCTGCGCCCGCCCCGCCGGCTGCCCCTTTGAGTCCCGCCCGACCGCAACCGCACGGCGCCTCACGCCTCCCCAGCCTCGCGGTTCGCGCTCTCCGAGCGCTCACCGCGTCCAGCGAGAATCGAAGATTCTCTGGCAGCCGGCGCGTAGCGCCGGCGACCTCGCGCGCGCGCTCCGTCGCGGCCGCCGAGGGCGGCCGCTCGCAGGCACGCGCCACCGTGAGGGATTCAGCGCTGCTCCGTGTCGATAACGTGTCCGTCGCTCGGGTCGAACCCGACCGCGACCGCGCCGTCGAGGGGGTCGACGGTCCGGACGAGCAGTTCGCGGTCGCCCCAGTCGAGCGTGACGCGCGTCGTCTCGCCGAGGAACTCCGCGCTGGCGACCGTCGCGCGCAGCGTGTTTTCGCCGACCGGAGCGGCGGTCTCGCCGCCTCCTGCTCCGCCCGCGCTCGCGACGCGCAGGTGTTCCGGACGGACGCAGAACGCGATCCGGTCGCCGACTTCGGGCGAGTTCGTCGCGGGCGCGCCCTCCCCCGCATCGCCGCCGCCCCCGGGTGCGACGCGGAGGGTCTCGTCGCCGTCGTCGACGCCGACTGCGAGTTCGCCTTCGCCGAGCGACTCCACGACGCGGCCCGCGAACACGTTATTGTCGCCGACGAACTCCGCGACGAACCGCGTCGCGGGCTCGCGGTACACCGTCCGCGGGGGTGCCACCTGCTCCGGCGTCCCGTCGTTCATCACCGCGACGCGGTCGGAGACGGCCAGCGCCTCCTCCTGGTCGTGCGTGACGTATATCGTGGTAATCGACAGTTCGGACTGGATCCGCTTCACCTGCGCGCGGAGCCGTTCGCGGAGCCGCGCGTCGAGCGCGCTCATCGGCTCGTCGAGGAGGAGCACGTCGGGGCCGGGCGCGAGCGCCCGCGCCATCGCGATCCGCTGCTGTTGCCCGCCCGAGAGGCTCTCCGGGTCGCGGTCGGCGGCGTCCGGCAGGTCGACCAGTTCGAGGAGTTCCGCGACGCGCTCGTCGCGCGTGACGCCGTCGGGCGGGTCGGCGAAGTTGAGCCCGTACGCGACGTTCTCTCCGACGGTCATGTGCGGGAACAGCGCGTAGCTCTGGAAGACGACGCCCACGTCGCGGTCCTCCGGGGGCACGCCGGCGACCGACTCGCCGCCGAACCGGACCGTCCCGCTCGTCGGCTCCTCGAACCCGGCGATCAGGCGGAGCGTCGTCGTCTTCCCGCAGCCGGAGGGACCGACGAGAGTGAAGAACTCGCCCTCCCGCACCCGGAGGCGCACGTCGTCGACCGCGGCCGTCTCGCCGTAGCGCTTCGTCACCCTGTCGAGTTCGACCGCGACCGGTGGGTCGGGCGCAGACTCCGACTTCGGTTCAGAGCCCACGGTGGTCACCCCCGAGCCGCTCGATGACGACGAAGCTGACCCCGGTGACGACGAGCAGGACGACGCCCATGGCGGTCGCCGGTCCGAGCCGCCGCCCGATGAACCGTTCGATCGCGACGGGCATCGTGTACGCGTCGGCGCCGGTCGCCAGCACGACGGTCGAGGTGAACTCGCCGATCGAGACGGCGAACGCGAACGCCGCGCCCGCGACGACCGCGGGCCAGACGAGGGGGATCTCCACGTCCCGGATCACCCGCGCCCGCGAGGCGCCGAGCGCCCGCGCGGACTCGACGAGCGAGCGGTCCAGCCCGGCGAGCCCGGGCGAGACGGTGCGCACGACGAACGGGTAGCCCGAGACCGCGTGCGCGACGACGATCGCGGCCGCGCCGCTCGCGGCGATCCGCCACCCCCCGATCTCGACGCCGAAGACGAGCCCCCGCAGGAGACCGAGCCCGACGATGATCCCCGACACCGCCAGCGGCGCCATCGCGGCCGCGTCGACCAGCGTCCGCCCGCGGTACCGCCGCGTGGTCAACACCGCGACGACGACGCCCATCGGGAGCGCGAGCAGCGTCGCGCCCGTCGCGAACGCGAGCGAGTTCCGGATCGCGGGCCACGGCCGCACCTGAAACGCCGCCCCCGTCTGCTGGCGCTCGACCAGGAATCGGTAGTGGTCGAGCGTGAGCGCGCCGTCGCCGCCGGTCACCGACGCGAGGACCATCGACGCGATGGGCGCGAGGAAGACGACCCCGGCGACGACCCCGTAGGCGGCCAGCCCGGCCCGCGGCAACAGCTCGCGGAGCGTCGCGGCGGGCGGGGAGAGCGGGCGCCGGGGGAGCGGCCGAGCGCCGCGCGCGCCGGTCGACTGCCGGGCCTCGTACCGGAGGTACGCGAGCAGGACGCCGAGCGAGACCGCGAGTTCGATGATCGCAAGCACGGCGGCCTCGGCGTAGCTCAGGTCCCGCACCAACCGGTAGACGAGCACCTCGACGGTCACGAGCTCGAACCCCCCGAGCGCTAGGACGATGGGGAAGGTTCCGAAGGTGAACACGAACGTCAGCGCCGCGCCCGTGAGGACGGCGGGGTACACCTGCGGCGCGACCACGTCGACGAACGCCCGGACCGGCCCGGCGCCGAGGCTGCGGGCGGTCTCGACCGCGCTCGCGTCTACCGACTCCCACGCCGCGGTCGTCACGCGCGCCACCAGCGGCGCGTTGTAGAACGCGTGGGCGATCACCACCGCTTCGAGGGTGAACATGAGTTCGACCCGCGGGAGTCCGAGCGTCGTCAGGGCGGCGTTCAACGTGCCGTTCTCGCCGAACGTGGCGACGAACCCGACCGCCACCATGATCGACGGGAGGACGAACGGGACGATGGTGAGCGAGCGCAGGGTTCGCCGCCCGGGGAACTCGAAGCGCGCGAGCAGGTAGGCGGCCGGGAGGCCCAGGGCGACGCTCGCGACGGTCGAGAGGACCGCTTGGTACGCGGTGAAGCCGACGATCCCGAGCCGGCGGTCCGGCGAGAGGAGCGCCCGCGCGACCGCGACCGGGGACTCGCCCGACAGCAGCCGGGCGAGCTCGCCGAAGTAGAACGGGTCGGTGAGCACCTCGGCGAAGGCGCCGAGGGTGACGGCGCCGTCGACGACGACCGCCTCAATCAGGACGGTCGCCGTCGGGTAGTAGAAGGCGACGACGAGCGCGGCGCTGGTGAGGACCGCGAGCGCCGTCAGCGCGCGCGCCTCGGCCCACTCCCCGAGCCGAGACAGTCGCCCGTCGTGGTCGGTCACGCGCTCGGTCCCTCGTCGGACACGCGATCAGTTCCCGGCGTACTGCCGCTCCCAGGCCTCGACCCACGCGTCGACCGAGCCCTGGAGCTCGTCGTAGGTGAACGTCACCGGGTCGGCCGGCTCCTTCGCCAGCTCGGCGTAGTCGCTCGGCAGCTCCGCGCCGTCGGTCGACGGGAACGCGACGTTGCGCTGAGCGATTTCCCCCTGAACGTCCGGCTCCAGCATGAACGACATGAACTCGCGGGCGAGGTCGGGCTCGTCTGCGTCGGCGAAGAGGGCCATCCCCTCCGGGTTCGCGTACGCCTGGTCGTTCAAAAAGCGGATCTGGTGCTTCTGGAGGTCCGCGCCCTCCATGTCCGCGAACACCTGATCGGTGGAGTAGGAGACGACGATCGGCGCCTCCCCCTCGCTCCATGCCGCGTACGCGTCGTCCCAACTCCCCAGCACGCGCACGTCGTTCGCTTGGAGTTCCGCCCAGTAGTCGAGGTAGTCGTAGTCGGGGTCGCGGTCCCCGCCCGCGACGGCCTCGCCGTCGCCGTCGCTCGCGACCCCGCCGTCGCCGAAGCGGCTGATCGTGTGGAGGAGGAACGCCCGCCCGGTCGCGGAGCCGCCGGGGTTCTGCGCGATGAGCGCGCCCGCGTGCTCGTCGTCGAGCAGTCCGTCGAACGTCTCCGGCGCCTCTGTGGTCGTGCTGTCGTACACGAGGCTGACGTAGCCGGTGTCGAACGGGACCGCCCGCTCGAACGGGTCGAACCGGAGTCCCTCCTTGACCGCGTCGCGCCCGTCGACGTCGCCCGCCTCGGCGAAGAGGTCCTCGTCGAGCGCCCCGTCGACGCGGACGAGGTCCTCCGTCGTGAGCCCGACGTAGAGGTCGGCGTCGATGCCCGCGCCAGAGGCGGCGCGCTCAACGTAGTAGTTCACCTCGTTGTCGGGCGTCGCCCACTCCAGCGTGGCGTCGTACCGGCTCTCGAACTCCTCTTTGAGCCACTCGCCGGGGCTCACCGACGGCGCGTCGATGAAGTTCGTGTACGTGGCGACCGTCAGGGTCGGCGTCTCGTCGCCGCCGTCGCCGCTCTCCGATCCGCCGTCGTCGGTTCCGTTGCCGCCGCCCCCGTCCCC
>NZ_NEWI01000163.1:0-5188 GCF_002135005.1 Halorubrum sp. SD612
GGGCTGGCCCGACCCCGGCCCCCCGCGAACAACGAGCGCCGGCGGGCCCGTCGAGCTGGCGCCGCGCTCGCCCGACCCAGACGGAACGTACCGGTGGACCGTCCGCGACGCGCCCGCCGACAGCGAGCTCGCTCCCGGCGACGGCCCCGACCCGGAGTCGACCGGGCCGCCGAGCTCGGCGACGACGGCCGATCGCGAGGGACCGAGGACCGACGGCGAGGCGGCCGGCCGCGAGGCGGACGCCCCGGCGGTACTTCGCGCGGGCGAGACGGGCCGCGACGACGACCCCGTCGTCCACCTCGACCCGGACGTCCCCGGGACCTACGCCCTCGCGCTCGACGCGCCGGACGGCGTCCACCGACAGCGCGTGCGCGTCTTCCCCGACGAGCGGCGCGAGGCGGAGATCCGCGTCCCGGACGCCGACCTGTCGGTCGACGACCCCGACCGCGTCTCGCTGCTGTGGCACCTCAACGAGAACCGGCTCGCGCTCGACCGGACCGAGCGCGACGGCGACGAGTGGGTCGCGTCGGTGCGCGTCCCCCCCGGTCGGCACGGCTTCGGCCTCGTCCCCGACGGCGACCGCTCGGCGGCGTCCCACGGGGACTGCGAGGTTCCCGGTCCCGGTCGACCGCGGATATCGCTGGACGCGGCGGTCGTCGAGAGCGACGAGCCCGGTGACGACGGAGGGAGCGACCGGCTCCGCCTGACCGCCGCGGTCGAGCCCGCCCCGGGGGTCGACGACGTCGAGCGCGGCGGCGACCCGGACGCGCTCGACGCGACGTTCCTCGTCGACGACCGGGACGCCGACCCGGAGACGGTCGCGGCGGTCGAGTCGCGCGCCGACGGCTGGACGCTCTCGGTCCCGCTCGATGAGCTCCCCGGCTCGGTTCGGGTCCACGCGGTCCCGCACGGCGAGCGGTACGGGGCGGCGGAGACGGTCCGGATCGAGCGGGAAGGCACCGCGGCCGGCAGTGACGGTGGCGACGGCGACGGAGCGGTCGCGGTCACCGACCCGAACCCGACGCCGGAGTGGGCCGAGTCGCCGACGATATACGAGGTGTTCGTGCGGTCGTTCGCGGGCGACACGCTGCCGACGACGTTCGCGGAGATCGAGCGCCGCGTCGAGTACCTCGACCACCTCGGCGTCGACGCGCTCTGGCTCACCCCCGTCCTCGCCTCGCCGACGGACCACGGCTACCACGTCACCGACTACTACGACACGGCCGCGGACCTCGGCTCGCGCGAGGCGTTCGCGTCGCTCGTCGACGCCTGCCACGACGCCGGGATCCGCGTTATCTTCGACTTAGTGATCAACCACACCTCCCGCGACCACCCCGCGTTCCAGCTTCACTCGGCCGGCGTCGACGCGTACGCCGACCACTACCGCCGGACCGACGCCGCCAGCGACGTGACCGGGATCGACTGGGCCGAGCTCGGCGAGGGGGACGCGCCCGACTACTACTTCGAGTGGGGTCGGATCCCGAACCTCAACTACGACAGCCCGGCGGTCCGCGAGTGGCTGCTCGACGCCGTCGACGAGTGGGCCGCGGTCGTCGACGGCTTCCGCGCCGACGTGGCGTGGGGCGTCCCGCACGGCTTCTGGAAGGAGGTTGCCGACCGCGTTCCCGACGACACCCTCCTGCTCGACGAGACGCTCCCGCACGACCCGTTCTACGGCGAGGGGGAGTTCCACCGCCACTACGATACGTCGCTGTACGAGACGCTCCGGGCGGTCGGCGCGGGCGACGAGCCGGCGGACGCGGTCGAGGCGGCGCTCGCGCGCGGCGAGTGGCTCGGCTTCGGCGACCCCGCTTCCCAGATGCGCTACGTCGAGAACCACGACGAGGACCGGTACCTCGCCGAGCACGGCCGAGAAGCCCTGCGCGCGGCCGCCGCGGTGACGTTCACGCTGCCGGGGGCACCGATGATCTACGCCGGGCAGGAGCGCGGCAACGAGACGTACCGCGGACCGATCCGGTGGCACGACGGCGACAACGCCCTCACCGAGTTCCACCGCCGGCTGGCCGCGCTCCGGGAGGCCGAACCGGTCCTCCGCGACGGAGGGGTGTCGTTCGACGGCCGGGCCGACGCGGTCCGCGTCGTCGAGGGGGACGCCGAGCGCGTGGTCGCCTACGATCGCACGCCGCCGGCGGACGGGGCGGCCGACGGCGACGCCGATCGGGAGCCGCTCCTCGTCGTCGTCAACTTCGCCGAGGCGCCGGCGACCGTCGCCGTCCCCGACGCGGTCGAGGCGGACCTGTTCGGGGACGGGAGCGCGGCGGAGCGCGACGGCGACGGCGAGGCTCGGGTCGCGGTCGACGCGGTCGCCGTCCTCCGCTGACCGGTCGGCCGCCGGCGGTCGGTCGGGGAGCGGCGGCGCCGCCCGGTACCGACCCTTATAAGTGTCGCTCGGAAGAGGCGTGCGTATGGACGACCGGACGCTGACCGACCTCCTCCGCCGCTTCGGGCTCTCCGACAAGGAGGTCGACACCTATCTCAGTCTGCTGGAACACGGCGAGGCGAAGGCGAGCACGGTCGCCGACGCGGCGGGCGTCTCGAAGCGGTACGTCTACAGCGTGAGCGAGTCGCTGGAGGAGCGCGGCTTCGTCGAGGTGAACGACCACGTCGTGCCGACGACGATCCGCGCGAACCCCCCCGACGAGGTCATCGACCGGCTTCGGTCGGACGTCGACGCGATGCGACCCGGGCTGGCGGAGCGGTACTCCCGCGTGGAGCGTCAGGCCGAGCAGTTCGAGGTGATCAAGTCGCGCGTCACCGTCATCAAGCGGATCCGGTCGCTGCTGGCCGACGCCGAGTCGGAGGTGGCGCTGTCGATCACGGCGAAGCAGCTCCCGGAGGTGAAGGAGGCGCTCGCCGACGCGGTCGACCGCGGCGTCTTAGTCCTCCTCGTCGTCTCCGACGCGGCCGCCGACCTCGACGCGGACGACCCCGCGCTGGAGGGCGTCGCGAACGTCGTCCGGACCTGGAGCGAGGCGATGCCGACGCTGCGTACCGTCGACGCAGCGGCCGGCGGCGTGGCCCCGCCCGAGCTCCTCCGGCGGTCGACCACCGACCGGCAGGCCATCGCCTTCGCGCAGGAGCAGCTCGCGCCCGTGATCGTCGGCTCGTTCCTCGGGAACTACTGGCCCGCCGCGACCGAGCTGGCCGTCGCCGACCCCGCGCCGCTCCCGGCCGAGTACACCGACTTCAGACACACCGTCCTCCAGGCGACCCTGCGGCTCCGCGCCGGCGACCCCCCGCGCGTGACCGTCGCCGGCCGGTGGACCGACGACGACGAGCCGGCCGAGGTCGTCGGGCGCGTCGTCGAGACGAGACAGGGGATGGTGGAGCCGACGAACAACGAGTTCCCGGTCGAACACTCCCTCGTCGTCGAGACGGACGACGGCGAGGTCACCGTCGGGGGGCAGGGCGCGTTCGTCGAGGACGTCGAGGCCGACCTCGTGCGGATCGAGCCGGACGAGGAGTAGGGCGGCGACGCGGGCGCCGGTGTACGAGAGGCCGGCGCGCGGGGGACCGGACGCGGAGGGCCGAAGCGCGGAGAGCCGGAGCGGCGGCGGTCGGCGCGTCGCCACGGCGGCGGTCAGTTCCTCCCGGGAACCGACGCGGTCGACGGGCCGCCGTCGAGGGAGGGAGCTTGCGGGTCGACCCTGACCCACCAGTCCGAGCCGGTCGGGTCGCCGGCGGCTGCGAGGAGGGCGGTCCCGGCGATGCGTCCCCGCGGGTCCCGACGGCACACCTCCAAGGCGGCCGGGAGCGTCGCGACCCGTCCGTCCGTAGGCGACAGCGCGTACCCGCTGATCCGGACCGTCGCGTGGTCGGGGGCCCCGGCTTCCGGGTCCGGTCCCGCGTCGCCGGCGCGCTCGTAGCCCTCAACGAGGCCGACGGCCGCGAGGCGGTCGAACGCCGCGCTGACCGGATCGGCGGCGGACGGCTCCGGCGGGTCGGGGAGGCGCTCGGCGGCGTCGGCCACCACCGCCGCCTGCGCCGTCGGACCGAGGTGTCGGTTGAGGGCGGCCCCCATCGCTTCGAGCAGGCAGAGACAGAGCTCGTCGGGGTCGGAGACGCGCTCGGCAAGCGAGAAGTACGCGTCCATCACCGCCGACTCGGCGCGCTCGTGTCCGCCCGCGGAGAGCGCCTCGAACGTCGCCGCCGCCGCGGCGTGACAGAACTCGACGCGGTCGCGGCGCCGCCCCCGCTCGAGCGACTCGCGCGGTCGGGGGCGGTCCGCACGGTCCCCGTCGCGTTCGCCGTCGTCGCCCGCGCGCCGGCGATGGGCGGCGTCGTCCACGATCCGCTCCCGCAGCCGGTCCGGTACCGGCTCGGCTTCGTCGGGCGCGAACAGCGGTCCGCCGTCCTCGGGCACTGCCGGCGGGGATCCGTCGTCTCGCCCCGTCGGACGCGACTGGGGTTCGGCGAACTCCTGTCTGACGACGACGTCGTAGAAGGGGAGCTCCGGGTCGTACCGCCGGAGCGCGTCGCGGTACTGTTCCGTCGCGCGGGCGGCCGCACGGGCCGTCTCGCGGCTGTCGAACCGCAGCCCCGCGGCCGGAACCGGGCGGTCACCGTACCGGGCGCAGACGAGCGAGAACTCGCCGTCCGCGGCCGCGAGCGATTCGATGTGGTCCGCGATCTCGCGAAGGGTGGTTCCGATCACGGGTCGATTTCTGTCGTCGGGTCGGTCATTCCTCGAGGCTCGGGTGCGTCTCCTGCGGGTCCGGGTGCGGCTCGGCGAATCGGTCGCGGGTCGCGTCGAGCGCGGTCGACTCGCGCTCGCGGCGCTCGTCGGCGTCGATCTCCTCGCAGCCGGGCGGCACCTCGCGACCGCGGTCGGTGAAGTACCCCTCCGGCGCCACCCAGTCGTGGTAGAAGGCGGCGTCGTCGTCCTCCAACAGCGTGACCGCGACCTCGGCGCCGTGGCCGGCGCACACCGCGGTCTGGTGGGGCTTCTCCGCGAGCCGCCCCGCCGCGTACAGGCCGTCGACGCCGGTCCGGCCGCGCTCGTCGACGTCGACGTACGACTTCCCGCGGTCGACGATCCCGACGCCGTCGATCCCCTCCAGGTAGCCGACCTCGTTCTTCGTGGCCGCGACGACGTCCCGCGCCCGCACCGGGTCGGCGGTGTCGGTCTCGACGACGAACCGCCCGCCGTCGGCCGCCGCGTACGACC
>NZ_NEWI01000164.1:0-4420 GCF_002135005.1 Halorubrum sp. SD612
CGAACGCGCTCGCCCAGCGGACCGGCTTCGAGGTCGGCGAGTTCGGCCACACGGTCGTCGACGCGCACGTCTACTGCGGCCGCGGCGACCGCGGGAAGTGGTACGCGAACAACCTCAGGTACGTCCAGGAGCGGCTCGCGAACGTCGAGAGCAAGGAGGGGTACCTCGACGTGAAAAGCTGGGTCGAGCGCACCGCCCCGGACGAGCCGAACGGGCAGGAGGGGTACGACCACGTGCCCGGACTCCTCGAACAGCTCTCGCGGACGCCGCGCGACCGCCCGCGGATCGAGATCGCGGACAAGCCGCTCGACGAGCTGACCCACGAGGACGTCGAGGTCGTCGACTACGACTCCGCGGACGGCATCTCGTTCGCGGTCGCGGAGTGATGGGGGACCCCGACCTCGTCCTCGTCGCCGCCGTCGCCGAGAACCGCGTGATCGGCGACGACGGCGGGATGCCCTGGCACTACCCCGCGGACCTGGCGCACTTCAAGCGGCTCACGACCGGCCACCCGGTGATCGTCGGCCGGAAGACGTACGAGAGCGTCGTCGACCGGCTCGGCGGGCCCCTCCCCGACCGGACCAGCGTCGTGTTGACGAAACGCTCGATCGACGACGCGGACCTCCCCGACGGCGCGGTCGTGGCGAGCGACCCGGACGCGGCGGTCGAGCGCGCCGCGGCGGACGCCGCCGACCGCGGGGTCGACGCCGTCTACGTGATCGGCGGCGCCGCGGTCTACGAGGCGTACCTCGAACGCGCCGACCGGCTGGTGATCACCGAGATCCCCGAGCGGCCCGACGGCGACACGCGGTTCCCGGAGCGGGACGCCGAGGCGTGGGTCGAACGCGACCGCGAGACCGACGGCGACCTCGCGTTCGTCACCTACGAGCGACGCGACGGCGGCTGAGGCCGGCCGAGGTCGGGAGGTCGCTCACTCCAGGAAGCGCGACTCCACGTCGCCGGACGGCATCATACACCGGTCCTTCTTGCCGAACCATCGATATCGGTGGTCGGCGACGAAGTCGTAGGCGCGGTCGCGGACCGCGGCCGGGACGTGTCGGAACGGCGAGAGCAGGCGATAGCGGCCGCCGAGCCCCGCCGCGATCCGAATGACTGCGGCCGATTTCACGTAGCTCTCGCCGTCTTCGATCAGGACGATCGACTCCAGCTCGTCGGTCGGGAGGTCGTGTTCGGCCAGCAGCGCCCGCCCGACGTCGGACTGAAGCGAGGCGAACCGGTACTTCCCGCCCGGGTCGCGCGGGACGACGAACTGTACGAACCCGCTACAGAGGTTACAGACGCCGTCGAAGAGGATGATCGCGGCGTCCTCCGGGATGTCCTCGGCCATCACCTGCCCGACGTACGCGGCCGTCGCAGTTCAGGATTCCGGTGGGACGGGCCCAGCGGCGCTCCGGAAGCGGCACGACGCCGACCGCGCGGCGGAGACCGCGGTACCGTCGCACGGAAAGCTTATACTGGTGCCTCCGCGTGACCAAGTCGCCGGACTCCACGATCATGGCTCGAAGTCCTTCCCTCGCCGCGGTCAGGTCGCGGTTCTCGGCCGTCGTTCGACGGCTCTCGGCGGCGGTCGCCGCGCGAAGCTCGGTGGACCCGCGCGCGCTCGCCGCCTTCCGGGTCGGGCTCGGGGCGCTGCTGATCGCCGACCTGCTCCGCCGCTCGCGTTCGCTCACCGCCTTCTACACGGACGCCGGCGTGCTCCCGCGGCGCGCGCTGTTCGCGGACTACTCCGAGGTGTACTCGCTCCACGCGCTCTCCGGCGAGCCGTGGGCCGTCGCGTCGCTGTTCGCCGTCGCGGGCGTCGTCGCCCTCGCGCTGCTCGTCGGGTACCGGACGCGGCTCGCGACGGTCGTCTCGTGGCTGCTGCTGCTCTCGCTTCAGGCCCGGAACCCGATGGTGTTGAACGCCGGCGACGCCCTGCTCGCGATGCTGCTCTTCTGGGGGGCCTTCCTCCCCCTCGGCGCGCAGTGGTCGGTCGACGCGATCAGGCGGTCGGACGCGGAGGCCCCCGGAGGCGACGCGACGGCGACGCCCGTCGCGACGGTCGCCTCGATGGGCGTTCTCCTCCAGATGCTGGTGATGTACGTGACGAACGGCGTCCACAAGCTCGAGGGGGACCTCTGGATGGGCGGGGAGGCGGTCGCGTACGTCATGCAGGCGGACCAGTTCACCTACCTCGTCGGCGACCACGTCGCCGCGTTCCCCGCGCTGCTGCGCGCGGCCACGTACGTGTGGGTCGCGCTCCTCTTCGCCTCGCCGCTGCTGATCGCTCTCACCGGCGTTCCGCGCGCCGCGGTCGCCTCGCTCTTCGTCGGCGCCCACCTCGGAATGGCGGTCACGATGCGGATCGACCTGTTCCCCCTCATCGCCGTCGTCGGCTTCGTCCCGTTCTATCAGGCCCCGGTCTGGGACGCCGCGGAGCGCGCCCTCGGTCGGTTCGGACCGTCGGAACCCCTCGATCGGTGGCGGGCGCGCCTCCGATCCGCCGGGAGAACGCTCGCCTCGCTCGACCCGTCGCTGTCCCGGCCGACGCGGAGCGGGCGCCTCGCCGGCCTCGGAGACGGCCTCCGCGCGGGAGTCGAACGCGGCCGCCCGCTCTTCTCGACGGTCGTCCCCGTCTTCTTCGTCGTGTTGATCGTCCTCTCGAGCGCGCAGTCGGCCGGCTACGGCGAGGTTCCGGACCCCGGCGAAGCGGTCCTAGAGACCGTCGAGATGGACCAGCACTGGAGGATGTTCGCGCCCGAGCCCGTCCGCACGACGCGGTGGTTCGCCGCCCCCGGCGTCCTCGAAGACGGGGGCGAACGGGACGTACGCCACGACGGCGCGGTCTCGCTGGACCGGCCCCCGGACGTCGACGAGACGTACCCCACCGCTCGCTGGCGGAAGTACCTCTCCAACGTCGAGTCGGGGGCCAACGAGGACCACCGCTCGTACCTCGCGAACTACCTCTGCGAGGAGTGGAACCGAACCCACGCGACCGACGTCGAGAACGTCACCGTCTACCAGCTGTACGAGCGGACCGACCCCTACAACGGGACCGTGTCGGCCGACGGACGGTTCGGACTGGTCGAGTACGACTGCTCGGGCGCGTTCGTTCAGAACGAGTGACTCGGGCGCGTCGGGGCGACGGCCCGGACGGACGGCAGCGAACGGGTCGGGCGGACGAGCGGCCTCAGGCGTCGGCGTCCCCGGTGCCGTCGGCGCGCTCGACCTCGATGAGACGCGCGATCTCCTCGGGGAGGCTCTGGTCGTCGGTCGGCGTCTCGACGGTCACCATGCCGAACGGGGCGACGTCGACGACGGCGAGCTCGACCTCCGGGCGGACGCCGGCGTCGGAGAGGTATCGGAGTTCGGCGTCGCCCTGGTGTCGGATCCGGCGGACGACCACGCGGTCGCCCTCGTCGACGTCGACCAGTCGGACGGTGTCGCCCGCCGTCGGCAGCGAGAGGTCGGCGTCGGGGATCGGGTCGCCGTGCGGGTCGACCGGCGGGTTGCCGAGCGCCTCGGCGATGCGCTCGCTCAGCTTCTCCGAGACGTGGTGTTCGAGCCTGTCGGCCTCGTCGTGGACGTCGACCCAGCTGTAGTCGAGCTGCTCGGTCAGGAACGCCTCCAGAAGTCGGTGGTGTCTGAGGATCTCCAGGGCCACGACCTCCCCTTCCTCGGTGAGCGTCACGCCCTTGTACTCCTCCCGGTCGACCAGCCCGCGCCCCTCCAGCTTCTTGATCATCGAGGAGACGGTCGGCGCGGTGACGTCGAGGTAGTCGGCGAGCGCCGAGGTCGACACCCGCTCCCCGGTGTCGCGCTCGATGGCGTAGATCGACTTGATGTAGTCTTCCATGACCGCGCTGATGACGTCCGACGACGCCCTCGGGCCGGACCCGTCGTCGCCGGCGTCGGTCTCGCGTCCCTCGCCGGCGTCGGTCTCGCGTCCCTCGCCGGCGTCGGCCTCGCTCTCGTCGGCGGTCACGGTCGGTCCCCTCCGGTTCCGGCGCCGAGGTCGACGCCGTCGGTCTCGATGCTCTCCATCTCCGTGGTCTCCTCCTCGCCGCGGGCCGACTGAAGCTTTCCGACTCCGACCGCGCAGACGTAGATCCCCACGGCGACGAGCACGATCACCCCGCCGGCGGTGACGCCGCCGTAGTAGGCGACGCCGATGCCGAGGAGGACCGCGAGCTCCGCGAGGACGACCGAGACGACGAGCGACTCGGTGAAGCTGCGCGACACCTGCGTCGCGCCCGCCACGGGTACGACCAGCATCGCCGCGACGAGGATGACGCCCATGATCTGCATCGCGCCGACGACGACCAACGCCGTCAGCATCACCATCACGCGGTTGTACCAGTTGACCGAGATACCCGAGACGGCGGCGGCGGTCCCGTCGAGGACCACGTCCAGGAGCCGG
>NZ_NEWI01000164.1:4430-5099 GCF_002135005.1 Halorubrum sp. SD612
CGAAGGTCACGTACAGGAGCTGGTTGCGCGTCACCGCGACCGTCCCGACGATGACGGCGAAAAGCACCAGCAGGATCGCCGCGCTCTGGGGCGACACCGTCGAGAGGTTCCCGAAGAGGAACTGGTTCACGCCGACCGCGAGCCCGCCCGCGTTGAGGCTGATGAGCGTCGTCCCCAGCGCGAACCCGGTCGAGAGAACGATCGCCATCGAGACATCGTTGTAGGCGTCCGTGGTCTCGGAGATGAGCTCGATGAACAGCGCGGCGATCATCGCCACGACGACGGCGGTGAGGTACGGCGACACCCCGAGGTCGATGACGGCGTTGAGGAACAGCCCGACCGCCACCCCGGCGAACGCCGTGTGCGCCAGCGCGTCGCCGATGAGCGCGAGCTGCCGGTGGACGAGGAAGGTCCCGATCAGCGGGGCCATCACGCCGACGCAGAGCCCGACGAGCACCGCCCGGTGCATGTAGCGGTAGCGGGGGTCGAGCATCTCTAAGCCGGTGAAATAGTGCGCCCAGTCCATCAGCCAGTACCACTGGTCTAACACCCACAGGAGGACGCCGAAGACCGCCCGCCGGCGCCGGCGAGGCCGCCCTGTAACGCGACCGCCGCCGGCTGACCGACCGCGGCGAGAGTCGACGGCAGACCGACCGCGGAGAGGCCCGC
>NZ_NEWI01000165.1:0-5064 GCF_002135005.1 Halorubrum sp. SD612
GCGGCGCCCCGGTAGAGGAGCGGGTGGGGGGGGGGCGGAGGAGACAGGAGGCGCGCGTCCGATCCCTGGAGGCGGGGAGGACGCCGGGGCGGGTCTTGGCGTGCGCGGAGGAACTGGACGTGGACGCCGCGCCGGTGTGTATGACCTACTACAACCTGATCTACCAGTATGGCGAGGAACCCGGACCGCGCCCCTTCGTCGAGCGCGCCGCCGCGGCCGGCATCCAGGGGCTCGTCGTCCCCGACCTGCCGGCGGAGGAGGCGGACCCGCTGCGCGAGGCGTGCGACGCGTTCGGGCTCGACCTGGTCTTCATCGTCGCGCCGACGACGCGCGGCGACCGGTTGGACCGCATGATGGGGAACGTCTCCGGGTACGTCTACGTCCAGGCGCGGCTCGGGACCACGGGCGCCCGCGACGACGTCTCCGACCAGACGACCGAGAGCCTCGACCGCCTCGCCGAGTACGACGTGCCGAAGGCGGTCGGGTTCGGCATCTCGACCGGCGAGCACGCGGAGCGGATCGTCGCCGGCGGCGCCGACGGGATCATCGTCGGCTCGGCGCTCGTCGACGTGGTCGCCGAGGGCGTCGAGGAGGACCTGTCGACCGAGACGGTCGCCGACCGCTTGGAGGCGCTCTCCCGCGAACTGAAGCGGGGGACCGAGCGCGGTTACCGCTCTCGGCCCGAGGCGACCGAATCGGTCTGAGCCGGGCGACTTCGAGCCAATACGTCCCCGAACGAAACCCACTTACCTCCGATTGCCACACTCTCACACAACGACCCACGACACAATGACAGCAGGACTCTCGGCACGACTCGACCGCATCTCCACGAACGACCGATACTTCGTCGTCCCGATGGACCACGGGATCACGATGGGCGCCGTTGAGGGGCTCGTCGACATCGAATCCACCATCGACGGCGTGACCACGGGCGGCGCGGACGCGGTGCTCACCCAGCGCGGGATCGCGGAGCGCGTCCACCCCAACAAGAACGGCGCGGGCTACATCGCCCACCTCAACGGCTCGACGACGATCGGCCCCGACGAAAGCGACAAGCGCGTCACCGGCACCGCCGAGGACGCGGTCCGCGCCGGGGCCGACGCGGTCTCCTTCCACATCAACGTCGGCTCCGACCACGAGCCGGACCAGATCGAAGAGCTCGCGGAGCTCACCGCCGACGCCGAGCGGCTGGGTCTCCCGGTCCTCGCGATGGCGTACGCGCGGGGGCCGGGCGTCGACGAGTCCGACCCCGAGGCGCTCGGGCACGCCGTCCGACTCGCCGAGGAGCTCGGCGCGGACGTGGTGAAGACGGGCTACTCCGGCGACGGCGACTCGTTCGCGCGCGTCACCGAGTCGACCCGGCTCCCCGTCGTCATCGCCGGCGGCTCGAAGGGGACCGACCGCGAGACGGTCGAGATGGTGCGCGGCGCGATGGACGGCGACGCGGCCGGCGTGTCGATGGGGCGGTCGATCTTCCAGCACGACGACCCCGAGGGGATCGCGCGCGCCGTCTCCGCGGTGGTCCACGACGACGCTGGCGTCGAGGAGGCGCTGCGAGCGGGCGGGTTCGTCGAGGCCTGAGTCCCGGCCGACCGCCGCCGAGCGGGCGGCCGAGGTCCGGCGGGAGCCCTGTTCGTTCCACAGGGGCTCTGTTCCTTTCGCGGGAGCCCTGTTCCTTTCGCAGTTTTCAAGCCGGCGCGCCGTGAGGTGTCGGTAATGACACGCACGGTCTGGGTCAAAGCCGACGGCGACGTCGGCGACTGGGAGGCGCGCAAGCGACGGGTCACCGCGGCCATCGAGGCCGGCGCGGACTGGGTGCTCGTCGACGAGGGCGACGTCGGCCGCGTCCGCGAGCTGGGCGACGTGAACGTGGCGGCGTTCCGCTCCGACGCCGACGTGATCGACGACGCCGAGAGCGACGCCGAGGCCGACGCGTACTTCGTCGGGAAGGGCGGCGAGGGCGACGGGACGATCGACATGCCCGAGGACCTCTCCGGGTCGGCGGACCTCACCACACTGCGCCGGCGCGACGACCGCGCGCAGGGGGCGTACGTCCGGGTCCTCGGCACCGAGTACGAGCGCTTCGCCGAGGCCGCGGCCGAGGACGCCGACTTCACCGTGATCGTCGGCGAGGACTGGTCGATCATCCCGCTGGAGAACCTCATCGCGCGGGTCGGCGAGGAGACCCACCTCATCGCGGGCGCGACGACGGCCGCCGAGGCCCGGACCGCCTTCGAGACGCTGGAGATCGGCGCCGACGGCGTCCTCCTCGATGCCGACTCACCCGACGAGATCCGCGGCGCGGTCCAGGCCCGCGACGCCGCGGACCGCGAGACGCTCGATCTCCGCTACGCCGAGGTGACCGAGATCGAACAGACCGGGAGGGCCGACCGGGTCTGTATCGACACGGGGTCGCTGATGGACGACAGCGAGGGGATGCTCGTCGGCTCGATGTCTCGCGGGCTCTTCTTCGTCCACGCCGAGACGGCGGAGTCGCCGTACGTCGCCTCGCGGCCGTTCCGCGTGAACGCGGGGGCGGTCCACGCCTACGTCCGCAACTCGGAGGGCGGCACCAACTACCTCGCCGAACTGTCGAGCGGCGACGAGGTCCAGGTCGTCGACACGGACGGCCACACCCGCGAGGCGGTCGTGGGCCGGGTAAAGATCGAGAAGCGCCCGATGTTCCGGATCCAAGCGGAGATCGAGACGGAGGACGGGACCGACCGGATCGAGACGCTCATCCAGAACGCCGAGACGGTGAAGATCGCGACGGGCGAGGGCCGCAAGGCCGTCACCGAGGTCGAGCCGGGCGACGAGGCGCTCGTCTACTACGAGGACGTCGCGCGCCACTTCGGCGAGGCCGTCGAGGAGAGCATCATCGAGAAGTGACCGCCGCGGCGGCGGTCGCGGCGGAAACCGGCCGCGTTCGTGTCGACCAGAACGCATTTTAGAGTTGATTGTTATCAGACGGCATGGCAGTCGCTAACGAGACCGATCGCCGCATCGTCGAACAGGGGTTCGTCGATCGAGTCCAACACCTCGCCCGGGCCGCGAATCCGGCGTTCGCGGCCGGGAGCCTCCTCGTCCCGCTGGCGTTCCTCGGGGCGAGCCTCGCGCTCGGGAGCACCGAACTGCTCTTTTACACGCACGTCGCGGCCGGGGCGGTCTGGTTCGGGTTCGCGCTGATCTTCCCGGCGATCATCGGTCCGACGCTCGGTGGTCTCGGCGAGGAGGCGTCGGCCGCGGTCACGACGACGCTGGTGCCGAAGGCGGTCTTCTTCCTCGTCGGCTTCTCGCTGACGACGGTGCTGTCCGGATCGGTGCTGTTGACGCCCGACCTCGGCCTCGGCTACGGCTTCGGCGGCGCGTGGTCGGGGGCCGCGCTCGCGCTCGGCTGGGGGCTATTCGCGTTCGGGATCGCCGTGCCGCACCGGCTCCAGCTCAGCGCCTACTACGAGACGCTGTCGCCGGATCCGGACGCCTCGCGGCTCGAATCGATCGAGAAGAAGAACCTCGTCGTCGGACTGTCCGAGGGGGCGATGATGCTCGTGCTTATCGTCCTGATGACCGGGTTCCGGCTGGGCCTGTAACGGAGCGCGGGCGTCGCGCGACCGCGGTCGCAGAGTCTGAGACGCGACCAAACCGTTATCTCGCCCTCGGGAGTCGGTCCGGGCATGGTCGCGACGAAACCCCGCTCCCCATTCCGCGCTCGGTTCGGCGTCACCCTGCTGGCCGGCCTCCCCGGCATCGTCGCGCTCGTAGCGTACGTGTATCGCTCGACGCCGCCGGAGGCCGTCCCGGCCGGACTGCCCCGGCCGCTCCTCGCTCTCCTCTCCGGTATCAGTCCGCTCCTGCTGCTCGTCGTCGCGTGTCTGGTCGGCGCCTACGCGGCGCCGAAGGCCGGCCTTCGGTCGCACCTCTTCGACCGGGCGAGGAGCGGCGCGGGCGCGTGGAAGCGGCTCCGTCCCGAAGTCGGGCTCTCGATCGGGGTCGGCGTCGCCGGCAGTCTGCTCGTGATCGCGCTCGACGTCGCGCTGGCCCCGCTCGTCGCCCGCGATCTCCCCCAGTCGGCGATCGGAGCGACGCGGCCGACGGTCGTCGACGTGCTCGCGTACGCCCCGGTCCGCTTCCTCTACGGCGGGGTCACGGAGGAACTCCTGTTGCGGTTCGGGCTCATGTCCGCGCTCGCGTTCGGCGGGTGGGTCCTCGTCGGTCGCCGCGGCGACGCGCCCGGCCCGAAGGTCATGTGGGCCGCCGTCGGCGTGTCGGCGGTGCTGTTCGGCGTCGGTCACCTGCCGGCGCTGGCGCAGGCGGTCGGACTGACGCCGGCGCTCGTCGCCCGGACGACCCTGTTGAACGCGGTCGCGGGCGTCGCGTTCGGCTGGCTCTACTGGCGCCGCAGCCTCGAAGCCGCGATGGTCGCGCACGCCGCGTTCCACGTGCCGCTGGTGGCGCTGTCGCTGGTTCAGGTACTCTGAAAGAATCCGGAACCGCGGCGGCGTCTCGCGTCGCCTCAGATCCCGTACAGCTCGCCGTACTTCTCGTCGACGTAGTCGAGGAAGGCGTCGGCCGAGAAGTCCTCGCCGGTCGCGCGCTTCACGAGCTCGTTCGTCTCGTACCGGGAGCCGTGCCGGTGGACGTTCTCGCCGAGCCAGTCTTGGAGGTCGTCGAACTCGCCGTCGGCGATCTTGGCGTCGAGGTCGTCGATGTCGTCCTCCGCGGCCTCGAACAGCTGCGCGGCCATGACGGAGCCGAGCGAGTAGGTGGGGAAGTAGCCGAAGTTGCCGTGGCTCCAGTGGATGTCCTGGAGACAGCCCTCGCTGTCGGTGTCGGGACGGATGCCGAGGTACTCCTCGTACTTGTCGTTCCAGACCTCGGGCACGTCCTCGACGTCGAGGTCGCCGCGGATCAGGTCGCGCTCGATCTCGAACCGGACCACGATGTGGAGGTGGTAGGTGAGCTCGTCGGCCTCGACGCGGATGAGGTTGTCCTCGTACACCTGGTTGAACGCCTCGTAGGCGTCCCGGACCGTCGCGTCCTCGGTCTGCGGGAAGTGCTCCTGGA
>NZ_NEWI01000166.1:0-5005 GCF_002135005.1 Halorubrum sp. SD612
CTCGATGTGGTCGCGGGCGCGCTCGGAGTCGGTCTCGACGTGCCGACGCTCCAGGTTGGGGATGACGCCCTCGAAGCGCTCGGTCTTCTCGCGGGTGCCGTTCTTCGTCGTCCACTCGAAGTGGACCAGGTCGTCGGTGCCGTAGAGGAACTGCCGTCGAATCTCCTCGTCGAGCTCCTCGAACGGCGCGTCGAGGTCGACCCCGAAGTGGTCGGCGACGTTGTCGAGCTGTCGGGAGTAGTAGGTGCGGTCGTAGCTCCACGGCTCGAACACGTGTTTGAGCGGCTTCGAGGGGTCCTCGACGACGAGCTCCTCGTCGACCTCCTTCGTCGAGCCGATCCCCTCGCACTCGGGGCAGGCGCCGTAGGGGCTGTTGAAGGAGAACGAGCGCGTCTCGATCGCGGAGAACTGGACGTCGGAGTTCGGGTTGCCGAGCTCCTCGGAGAACTCCACGACGAGGCGGTCATCGCCGTCGGCGTCGGCCGCGAGCGACCCCGTCGAGCGCGCGTTCGAGGCGAACGGCACGTCCGCGGGCGGGTCGGGGACGATCAGCTTGAGTGCGCCGTCGGCCTCTTCGAGGGCGGTCTCGACCGAGTCCGTGATCCGCGAGCGGGCGTCCGGCGAGACGGTGACGCGGTCGACGATCACGTCGATCGTGTGGTCGTAGTTCTCGTCGAGGTCGGGGTCGTCGAGGGTGAGGTCGACGGGCTCGCCGTCCACCTCGACCCGGCTGTACCCGTCGCTCACCAGCTCCTCGAACAGGTCCTCGAACGCGCCCTTCTGGTCGCGGACGACCGGCGCGGCGACCTTCGCGCGGGTGTCCTCGGGGAGGTCGAGGATCTGGTTCACCATGTCCTGTGCGGACTGCTCGCCGACCTCCTCGCCGGTGACGGGGTCGTACTGGGTGCCGATCCGGGCGTACAGGAGGCGGAGGTAGTCGTGGAGCTCCGTGACGGTCCCCACCGTCGACCGGGGGTTGTTCGCGGCGTTCTTCTGGTCGATGGAGATGGCCGGCGAGAGCCCCTCGACGGACTCCACCTGCGGCTTGTCCATCTGCCCGAGGAAGTTGCGGGCGTACGCCGACAGCGACTCGATGTAGCGACGCTGTCCCTCGGCGTAGACGGTGTCGAACGCGAGCGACGACTTGCCCGAGCCGGAGAGCCCGGTGACGACGGTGAACTCCTCGCGCGGGATCCGGACGTCGAGGTCCTTGAGGTTGTGTTCCTCGGCGCCGCGGACCTCGATGTAGTCCTTGCTCATTTCTATCCCTCCGTTGCGGGCGCGCGCGGGAATAGTCGTCGGTCGCGGGAACCGCGAGAGGCCGTTTCCGCCGTCGGTCGCGCCGAGTTCGGGGGGCTCTCTCCTCGACGAGCCCGGAACTCACTCCCCGATGAACTCCGCGGGCGGCGAGAGGTCGCGGCGCCCGCCGAAGGTGACGAGGAAGAGGAGGCCGACCCCGAGCCCGTACGCGATCATCAGCGGAATCGTCGCGAGGAACATCGTGATCACGTCGGCGGGGGTGAACACGGCCGCGACGAGCAGGATCCCGATCGTCACCTCGCGCCAGCGCTCGCGGAACACGCGGTACGGGACGCCCGCGTTGTTCATCAGGACCATCGCGATCGGGATGTCGGCGAGGAAGCCGATCCCGATCGTCGTGTAGATGACGAGCCAGAGGAAGTCGCTCACCTGGTACGTGATGATCATGTCCGCGAGGCGCGCGTCGGTGACGAGCCAGCCGATGATCCCGGGCGCGATGTACGCGTAGCCGAGCGCGAAGCCGCCGATCATGCCGGCGCCGAGCGCGCCCGCCCACAGGTACACCTGGTAGATCCGCCCGGCGACGAAGCCGCGCTCGCGGAGCGCGGGCCACGCGTAGTAGAGCGCCACGGGGAGCGCGGCGAAGATCCCGAGCAGCACCGAGAACTTCACCATGAAGATGAGCGCCTCGACCGGGTGGAGCGTGATGATGTTGATCCCGCCATCGACCTCCGCGGGCACGCGCCGCTCGAGGTCGCCGCGGACGGTGCCGAGGCCGCCGAGGTACAGCCACGTGAACGCGGCCGCCATCACGACGCCGAAGACGGCGACGATCCGGAACGACCGCGACCGCAGCGAGTCGAAGATGAACTTGAGGTCCTTGTAATAGCCGCCGATGTCGTCCTCGGCCGACTCCTCGTCGCCGTCGGTGAGCTCGGCGAGGAACGTCGACCCCGCGCGGGAGGTCCGGTTCTGGACGGAGCCGACGAGGCCGTCCTCGCCGCCGCCACCGGAGCCCCCGTCGCTCGTGCCCGCGTCGCCGTCGTCCGCGTCGTCGCCCTCGCCGTCGCTCCCCTCGTTCGCCTCGTCGAAGCGGTCGAGGATCGCCTGCGCCTTCTCCGGGTCGTCGTCGTCCATCGCGGCCTGCGCGAGCGCGAGCGACTCTCCCTCGTCCATCTGGGCGAACGCGTCGGCGGGGGCGGCGCGTACGCCCGCCGCGTCGAGTTCGCTCACGTCGATGGCGGTCGGGTCGCCGTACTGGTAGCCCGCGCTCGCCGTGTCGAGATCGGTGTACACCGCCCACAGCGTCGCGACGGCGGCGAATGCGAGCGCCCACAGCGCGGCGTACGCGCCGAGCGCGGTCGCGGGGTCGACGCCGAGCCCGGCGCCGGGTTCGAGGAAGCGCCGAGTGCTCCCGGCGAGCCGCAGCAGGTCGTTGAGCGCGGTCCGGCCGCCGTACTCGTAGAAGCCGTAGACGAGCGCGCCGCCGAGGACGGTCGCCCCCCCGACGACGTTCCAGTGGTTCCGGACGGCGCCGAGCACGTCGATGCGGTCGGAGCTCCGCTTGGCCGTGACGACGAGCTTCGCGAGGTAGAGGCTGAAGCCGTACAGCGCGACGAGCGGGAACGCCCACAGGAGCTGGGTGAACGGGTCGGGCGGCGAGAACACCGCGCCGAAGACGAAGATGGCGACGACCGCGTAGCGCCACTTGTCGCGGAACGTCTCGTACGGGACGATCTCGGCGTACGAGAGGCCGGTGATAACCATCGGCATCTGCCCGGCGAGGCCGAACGAGAGCGAGAGGAAGACGATGAACTCCGTCCACATCACGATCCCGTAGGTGGGCTGGATGTCGGCTTCGAGCCCGAACTCCGCGAGGAAGCCGAACATCAGCGGGAAGAAGGCCAACACGCCGTAGGCGACGCCGGCGGAGAAGAGGCCGGCGGCGAGCAGCCCGAGCAGCGCCAGCTTCCACCGGGCGATCGGCGACCGCGGCCACATTCCCCGGGCGCGAAGCTCGTCGCGGGTGACGTAGATCAGCGGCGGGATCGCGGTTATCGCACCCACTATCAGCCCGATCTTCGCCTGGAGGAGGATCACCTCGAACGGCGTCGTCGCGATGATGTCCGCCTCCTCGGCGACCGCGGCGCTCATGTTGGATTCGGTCACCGCTCGGAGCCGGTCCCAGATGTACACGCGGAGCGCCCAGAACGTCGCGAGGAAGCCGATCAGGAAGACGACGAACACCTTCTGGAGGTCCTTCTGGATCGACCGAAGGAACGCCTTCGCCGTCTCGCGGCCCTCCGCGATCGACCGTTGGGTGTCCTCGTCGAGGGCGCTCGCCATACGGTGAGCGAGGGCCGTCGCCGTTATCAACCTTTTCGACCGCCGGCGCTGCCCCCGCCGAGCCGGCGCGGCGTCGTCGGAGTTTCCGCCTTGCGGCCGAGGGTCGTCGGAGTTTCCGCCTCGCGGCCGAGGGTCGTCGGAGTTTCCGCCTCGCGGTCGCGGGCCCTCCCTCGCCGCCCCGAGCCTCGGTTCCACCGGCGTGCGGCGCCGCCATCCGAAAAGGTTGATAACCGCCCGGTCGCGTAGGGAAACTGAATGGACGACTCGGACCGGTCGCGCGACGACGACTCGGCCGCCGCTGACGGGTCGACCGACGAGGGCGAGCCCGCGAGCGACGGCCCCGTCGGCGACGGCCCCGTCGACGAGGGCTCCGAGTCCGAGGACTCCACCGACGCGACGGCCTCCGGCGACGTCGAATCCGAGGTGACCCCCGAGGTCGAGCCCGAGGTGACGGCGGCCGACAACGACGAGGGAGCGTCCGTCGACGACGGGGACGACGAGTCCGGCGACGACGAGTCGTGGGACGCGCTCTCGGACCCGGACGACGTGGTCGAGGCCGAGGACGCACGCCGATCGGACGCGCTCGACCGCGCCGAGTCCGACGGGGACGCCGAGCCCGACGGGGACGCCGAGTCCGACGGGGACGCCGAGTCCGACGGGGACGCCGAGTCGGGCCCGAGCGACGCCGCGGCGAGGGACGACGCCGCGACCGCCGGCGACGGCGGCACCCCGGCGACGGCCGCGGACGGGTCGACCGCCGACGCCGCGACGGCGGTCGAGGACGACCCGTTCGACGACGACGAGCCCTTCGAGGGGATCGAGGGGCCGGAGACGGACGAGGAGATGCCGCTTGCGGCCCACATCGAGGAGATGATGCGCCGGCTGGCGGTCGTCTTCCTCATCGGCGGGCTGGCGACGCTCGTCGTCGTCACCGAGTCGACGGAGCTGATCAACTACTTCTGGAGCTACCACATCCCCGCGCCGATGGAGAACCGGCCGCGGCTGTACGGCCCGCTCGAACTCCCGCTCACCCGGCTGAAGGTCGCCGGCCTCGCGGGCGTCGTGGTCGGGCTCCCCGCCTTCGTCTACGAGACGTACCGGTTCATGCGCCCGGGTCTCTACCAGACGGAGCGGCGCTACTACCTCGCTGCGGTGCCGACCAGCCTCGTGCTCGGCGGGATCGGGATCGCGTTCGCGCACTTCCTCGTGTTGCCCGCGATCTTCTCGTACTTCACCACCTACACCGCCGACGCGGCGACGATCGCCTTCGGACTCGCGGAGACGTTCAACCTGATCGTCATCATGCTCGCGTTCATGGCGATCGTCTTCCAGATCCCGCTTTTCATCATGCTCGCGATCATGATGAACCTCGTCACCCGGCAGTGGCTGGAGGCGAAGC
>NZ_NEWI01000167.1:0-5000 GCF_002135005.1 Halorubrum sp. SD612
CGCGCTCGACGACGACGACTGGATGGTGCCGTCGTACCGCGAACACGGCGCCGCCCTCGTCCATGGGCTCCCGCTGAAACAGACCCTGCTCTACTGGATGGGTCACGAGGACGGCAACAACGCGCCGACGGACGTCAACGTCTTCCCGGTCGCCGTCCCCATCGCGTCGCAGATCCCCCACGCGACGGGCGCCGCGTGGGCCTCGAAGCTCCGCGGCGAGGACGACGCGTTCGTCTGCTACTTCGGCGACGGCGCGACGAGCGAGGGCGACTTCCACGAGGGAATCAACTTCGCCGGCGTGTTCGACACGCCGACCGTCTTCTTCTGTAACAACAACCAGTGGGCGATCTCCGTTCCGCGAGAGCGCCAGACCCGGAGCGCGACCCTGGCGCAGAAGGCGGAGGCGTACGGGATCGACGGCGTTCAGGTCGACGGCATGGACCCGCTGGCGGTGTACAGCGTCACGGAAGCGGCCTTAGAGAAGGCGCGCGACCCCGAGACCGACCGGCCGCGGCCGACGCTGATCGAGGCGGTCCAGTACCGGTTCGGCGCGCACACGACCGCCGACGACCCGACCGTCTACCGCGACGACGACGAGGTTGAGCGCTGGAAGCGGAAGGACCCCATCGACCGGCTGGAGTCGTACCTCCGGGACGAAGGGGTCCTCGACGACGAGCGCGTCGCGGAGATCGAGTCGACGGTCGAGGCCCGGGTCGCGGACGCGATAGACGAGGCTGAATCGATGGCGCGCCCCGACCCGCGCGAGCTGTTCGAACACGCGTACGCGGAGCTTCCGCCCGAGCTGGAGCGGCAGTACGAGGAGTTCGCCGCTCTGCGCGACGAGCGCGGCGACGCGGCGTTCCTGGAGGAGTAAATGACCGAGACACAGAACCTCACGCTGGTACAGGCGATACGAGACGGACTACACACCGAACTGCGCGAGGACGACGACGTCGTCGTGATGGGGCAAGACGTCGGGAAGAACGGCGGCGTCTTCCGCGCGACCGAGGGCCTGTTCGACGAGTTCGGCGGCGACCGGGTGATCGACACGCCGCTGGCCGAGTCGGGCATCGTCGGCACCGCGGTCGGGATGGCCGCCATGGGGATGCGACCGGTCCCGGAGATCCAGTTCTCCGGGTTCATGTACCCCGGCTTCGACCAGATCGTCTCGCACATGGCGCGGTTCCGGACCCGCAGCCGCGGGCGGTTCACGCTCCCCATGACGCTACGTGCCCCCTACGGCGGCGGGATCCGCGCGCCCGAACACCACTCCGAGTCGAAGGAGGCGTTCTACGCCCACGAGGCCGGGCTGAAGGTCGTCATCCCCTCCACGCCGTACGAGGCGAAGGGGCTGCTCGCGGCGTCGATCCGCGACCCCGACCCGGTGATATTCCTCGAACCGAAGCTGATCTACCGGGCGTTCCGCGAGGAGGTCCCCGAGGAGCCGTACACGGTCCCCATCGGCGAGGCGGCCACGCGCCGCGAGGGCGACGACGTAGCCGTCTTCACCTACGGCGCGATGACTCGCCCCACGCTGGAGGCCGCCGAGACGCTCGGGGAGGAGGGGATCGAGTGCGAGGTCGTCGACCTCCGCACGATTTCCCCGCTCGACCGCGAGGCGGTCGTCGAGGCGTTCGAGAAGACCGGTCGCGCGGTCGTCGTTCACGAGGCCCCCAAGACCGGCGGGCTCGCGGGCGAGATCACGGCGATCCTTCAGGAGGAGGCGCTGCTGTACCAGGAGGCGCCGATCGGCCGCGTCACCGGCTTCGACGTGCCGTACCCGCTGTACGCGCTGGAGGACTACTACCTCCCGTCCGCCGCCCGCATCGAGGACGGAATCTTGGAGGCGGTCGAATTTTAAGATGTCCGGCAGAGGTACACCCATGAACGCCGAGGACCGGCGCACGACGGCAGAGGGGAGACGCCCGACCGCCGAGGGGGGCGACGAATGACGGTCGAGGAGTTCAAACTGCCCGACGTCGGCGAGGGCGTCGCGGAGGGCGAACTCGTCAGCTGGCTGGTCGCGCCCGGCGACCGCGTCGAGGAGGACCAGCCCGTCGCCGAGGTCGAGACCGACAAGGCGCTCGTCGAGGTGCCGTCGAGCTACGACGGCGTCGTCGAGGAGCTGTTCGCCGAGGAGGGGGAGATGGTCCCCGTCGGCGACGTGATCATCTCGTTCCGCGTCGACGAGGACGGCGAGGCGGCCGCCGGCGACGACGCGGAGGCCGAACCGGAGCCGGAGCCCGACTCGCCCGACGAGTCGGCGTCGGAGCCGACCACCGAGGCGGCCGACGCCGAGCCCGACACGCCCGCCGGACGCACCTTCGCGCCGCCGTCGGCCCGCCGGCTCGCCCGCGAACTCGGCGTCGACGTCGCGGCCGTCGACGGGAGCGCCCCCGGCGGTCGCGTGAGCGAGGCCGACGTGCGGGCGCACGCCGAGGGAGACGCCGGATCCGCTCCCGAGGAGAGCGCGGACGCCGGGACCGAGCCACGCCCCGCGCCGACGCCGACCGACGTCGGGTCGGGCGAGCGGACGTCCGCGGTCAGCAAGCGCGGCGACGACGACTCCGCCGTCTCGGCCTCGACGACCCCCGCCGACGGCCCCGAGCCCGCGGGCCGCGAGACGACGCTCGCGACGCCCGCGACGCGGAAGGCCGCGCGCGAGCGCGGCGTGGACCTCGACGACGTGCCGACCGACGAGACCCGCGACGGCGAGGCGTTCGTCACGGCCGAAGCGGTGAACGCGTACGCCGACGCGCTGGAGTCGGCCGAGTCGACCCCGGAGCCGGAACCGGTCGACGTCGACGCTGGCGGCGCGGCCGCCGCGACGGTCGGCCGCCCCTCGGACGACGGCGCCGACGCGCCTGCGGCGACCGCCGACGGCGACGAGACCGTCCCCTACCGCGGGGTCCGGCGCACCATCGGCAAGCAGATGGAGCGGTCGAAGTACACGGCGCCGCACGTCACCCACCACGACACCGCCGAGGTCGACGCGCTCGTGGAGGCGCGGGAGAAGCTGAAGCCGACGGCCGAGGCCGAGGGGGTGAAGCTCACCTACATGCCGTTCGTGATGAAGGCGATCGTCGCCGGGCTGAAGGAGTACCCGTACCTCAACAGCGAGCTCCGCGAGGACGACGAGGAGATCGTGTTGAAAGGCGCGTACAACCTCGGTATCGCGGTCGCGACCGACGCGGGGCTCATGGTCCCCGTCGTCGAGGACGTCGACGAGAAGGGGCTCTTCGAGCTGGCCGACGCGGTGAACGACCTCGCCTCGCGCGCCCGAGAGCGGAAGCTCAAACCGGCCGAAATGAAGGGCGGGACCTTCTCTATCACCAACTTCGGCGCGATCGGCGGCGAGTACGCCACGCCGATCATCAACTACCCCGAGACCGCGATCCTCGGGCTCGGGGCCATCGAGGAGCGCCCTGTCGTCCGCGACCACGCGGACGTCGCGTCCGAGTTCCTCGACGACTCGGACGACTCGACGGTCGTCCCGGCGCCGACGCTCCCGTTGTCCTTATCGATCGACCACCGCGTCGTCGACGGCGCGGTCGCGGCCGAGTTCGCGAACACCGTCATGGAACACCTGGAAAACCCCCTGCTGTTACTCAACGAATAATGGTCGTCGGAGATGTCACCACGGGAACGGAGGTACTGGTCATCGGCGCGGGGCCGGGCGGCTACGTCGCCGCTATCCGCGCCGCACAGGAGGGGCTCGACACGACCCTCGTCGAGAAGGACGCCTACGGCGGCGCCTGTCTCAACCGCGGCTGTATCCCCTCGAAGGCGCTGATCACGGGGAGCGGGCTCGCTCACGAGGCGGGCAACGCGGAGTTCATGGGCGTCCACGCGGACCCCGCCGTCGACATGGGGAAGATGATCGAGTGGAAAGACGGCGTCGTCGACCGGCTCACCGGCGGCGTCGAGAAGCTCTGTAAGGCGAACGGCGTGAACCTGATCGAGGGGACCGCCTCGTTCGTCGGCGAGGACACCGTCCGCGTCGCGCACGGCGGCGACGGGCAGGGCTCTGAGACGCTCTCGTTCGAACACGCGGTCGTCGCGACCGGCTCGCGTCCGATCCAGATCCCCGGCTTCGAGTTCGCCGAGGACCACGTTTGGAGCTCCGCCGACGCGCTCGACGCCGACACCGTCCCGGACCGGCTCGGGATCGTCGGCGGCGGCTACATCGGGATGGAGTTGGCGACGACGTACGCGAAGCTCGGCGCCGACGTGACGGTCGTCGAGATGCTCGACGACATCCTCGACCCCTACGAGGACGACGTGAAGCGGGTCGTCCGCGAGCGCGCCGAGGAGCTCGGCGTCGAGTTCAACTTCGGCGAGGGGGCGAGCGAGTGGTCCGAGGCGCCCGACGGCGGCTACCTCCTCCACACGGAGACGGAAGGGAGCGAGGAGTCGACGTACGGCGTCGACAAGATCCTCGTCGCGGTCGGCCGTCAGCCAGTCATCGACGGCCTCGACGTAGCGAACGCCGGTATCGAGACGGACGACCGCGGCTTCATCGAGACGGACGATCGCACGCGCACGGCGGTCGAGCACATCCACGCCGTCGGCGACGTCGCGGGCGACCCGATGCTCGCGCACGCGGCCTCGAACGAGGGGATCGTCGCCGCCGAGGTGATCGCGGGCGAACCCGCCGCGCTCGACCGGCAGGCGGTCCCCGCGGCCGTCTTCACCGACCCCGAGATCGGGACGGTGGGGATGACCGAGGCCGAGGCCGAGGACGCCGGCTTCGATCCCGTCGTCGGCGAGATGCCGTTCAACGCCTCCGGCCGGGCGATGACGACCGGCCACACCGAGGGGTTCGCCCGGATCGTCGCCGACGAGGAGACCGGGTTCGTCCTCGGCGGGCAGATCGTCGGCCCCGAGGCGTCGGAGCTGATCGCGGAGGTCGCGCTCGCGATCGAGATGGGCGCGACCCTCGAAGACGTGGCCGCCACCGTCCACACCCACCCGACGCTCGCGGAGGCCGTGATGGAGGC
>NZ_NEWI01000168.1:0-4977 GCF_002135005.1 Halorubrum sp. SD612
GACCCGGCGCCGGCGACGAGCGCGCCCGCGACGATCACCCGGACCGGGCCGAGCCGGTCCGCGACCGCGCCGCTCGGGAACTGGAGGAGCGCGTACACGATCATGAACCCGGTGAAGGCGGTCCCGACGGTGGCGTTGCTCACGCCGTAGGCGCCCTGAATCGACTCGAACAGCGGGGGGAAGAGGTAGCGGACGAACTTCCCGAGGAACCAGACGAGCGAGACGAGCACTAAGGCGTCGTACTCGCCGATCCGGTCTCGGTTCATCGACAAGCCGTAGCCCGGTCACCCGTATAAAGGGCCTGAAGCGCTCGGGGACTGCCGGTAAGGGTCGATCTCGTCGTCTTGATTTCCGCGGTGGCGCGTGCCTCCGAGTGGCCGCCGAAGGCGGCCGCGAGGAGCACGCGCGAGGGAGTCAGCCGGCCGGAGCGAAGCGGAGGCCGGCTGACGAGGCTGGGGAGGCGTGAGGTGCCGTGCGGTTGCGGTCGGGTGGGACCCAAAGGGGCAGCCGGGAGGGCGGCGCAGGCGACGTAAGCACTGGAAGGAGCGAGCAACGCGAGCGACTGAAGCGCGCAGCGAGCGTGCGCCGCCCTCCCGGTTGGGGCTTTGGCGGTGTTCACTGTCGATCCGGAGTCAGCTATTTATAAACGAACAGCTGGGACTTTGGAGGCGGCCTCCGCCACGTCACAGTCATCGAGTTATAAATGAGCGGTCAAGGAGTTAGAAGAAGTCGCCGCGACGCCGACAACTTATAAATAAACAGCTGGATATTCGTGATTCAGCACCACCGGCACCGCGCAGTCATTTATAAATACACAATCAGTTCGGGGATGGTATCCTGCTTAGCTCCGCTGAAATTCTCATATCTCGTGCGTTTTTCATCGGGTTCGCTCGGTACGGGTGATCCACACATCGACGTGCGGTACGGATCCGTCCCTACCGTGTTGAGAACGGCCTTCCGTCACTCGATGATGTACTCCGGGGCGAGGAGCATTGTGGCGAGAAAACAGACGAACACGAGGATGGCTGTGAGACGCAGTAGACCGGCCGCCCGTCGTCGGGTTTTCGGAAGGGATTCGGCGAGTCCGGACAGCGCGGTTCCGACGATAAAGAACAGTACCCACGGCACTACCGCTCCAGCTTCGCCGACGCTCCACGCATACACGAACACACACGAGAAAGAGACCGACAGGCCGAACTGGATGAGTGAGCTGGGCCGGCCCTGTGGCTCGTTGAACAGAACGTCGCTGACGTAGGGGACCATAGCCGATGTGTTCCCGCTAAAGATACTAAATGATGGCTTAATGTAGTCTGAGGGAGAGGATTCCGACGGGTCCTACTACTTAGAACGGCCCCTTCCCGCCGCCCATCATGTCGCCGAGGCCGCCGCCGCCCTCGCCGCCCATCTTCTTCATCATGCGCTGCATGTCGCCCTCGCCCATCCCCTGGAACTGGCCGATCGTCTCCTCCATCATCGAGTGCTGCTCTAAGAGCTGCTGGACCGTCTCCTCGTCGGTGCCGGAGCCGCGGGCGATGCGCTCGACGCGAGACTGGCCGACGACGCGGGGGTTCTCCAGCTCCTCCTCGGTCATCGAGTCCATGATGCGCTCGAAACGGCGCATCCGGTCTTGGGTGACGTCCATCGCGTCGTCGGGCAGCTCGTCCATCATCCCGCCGCCCAGCCCGGGGATCATGTCCATCACCTGGTCGAGCGGTCCCATCTTGTTCATCGCGTCCATCTGCCGTTTCATGTCCTTCAGGGTGAACTCCCCCTGAAGCATGTCCTCGGGGTCCCAGTCCTCGTCCTCCTCCTGGGTCTCCTGCATCGCGCGCTCGACGCGCTCGGAGAGCTGCTTGAGGTCGCCCATCCCGAGCAGCCGGGAGATGAACCCCGAGGGCTCGAACCGCTCGATGTCCTGGACCGTCTCGCCGGTGCCGAGGAAGGCGATGGAGGAGTCGGTCTCGTTGACCGCGGTGAGCGCCCCGCCGCCCTTCGCGGTCCCGTCGAGCTTGGTGATCACGACGCCCTCGATGCCGATCGACTCCTCGAACTGGCGGGCCTGCTCCTTGGCGCCCTGCCCGATCGCGGCGTCCAGGACGAGCAGCGAGCGGTCGGGGTCGACGACGCCCTCGATCTCCTCGATCTCCGCGATGAGGTCGTCTTCGAGCGCGTGGCGCCCGGCCGTGTCGACGATGTGAACGTCGGCGTCCGCCGTCTCTTCGAGGCCGGTCCGCGCGATGTCGACCGGGTCGTCGTTGTCGGGGTTCCCGTAGAAGTCGACCTCGGCGCGCTCGCACATCTGCTTCGCCTGATCGTACGCGCCGGGCCGGAACGTGTCGGTCTGGATCACCGCGGGGCGGAGCCCCTTCTTCGAGAACCACCACGCCATCTTCGCGGCGGAGGTCGTCTTCCCCGAGCCCTGGAGCCCGGCGAGGAGGATCGTCTGGTTTTCGAGGGGGAGCTCGGTGGAGTCGCCGACCAGCTCGACCATCTCCTCGTAGACGATCTTGAGGACGTGGTCGCGCGCGGTCGTGCCCCCCGGCGGCTCCTCGTCGAGCGCCCGGGTCTTGATCGAGTCCGACAGCTCCATGACGAGGGAGACGTCGACGTCGGCGGAGAGGAGGGAGCGCTGGATCTCCTTGACGATCTCCTCGACGTCGCTCTCGGAGAGCGTGGTCTTGCCCTGGAGCTTGTCGAGGCTGCTCCGCAGGGACGTACCGAGGTCGTCGAGTACCATTTGCCGGAGCTAGGCGGGCGACGCGGTAAAGCTTTGTTCGTCGGCGGACGCCGATACGTTTCGAGAGTGCGGCCAGTGGGGAGTGCTTTCTACACCCTCGTTGCTCGTTTATAAATAGCCGACTACGGATCGGTGGCGAACACCGCCAAATCTCCAGCCGTTTACGTATGAAGGATTGCTGGCAGATTGGCGGCGAACACCGCCAAAGCCCCCAGCCTCGTCGGCCGCCCTGCGGTCGGCCGACTCCCTCGGGCGCGCTGTCGCCGGCGCTTCGCGCCGGCTTCCGGAGGGACCTTCGGTCCCTCGCGGCTCGGCCGCAAGGCGGCCTCGCAGGCACGCGCCACCGCGAAACAGGTATAAATTACAGATTCGCCGCCTCGATCCAACGGTTCTCCCCTAACCGCCCACCTCAGACGTGTTCCGCGATGTACCGCTCGATCCGCGTCACCAGCTCCGGGCGGAACGTCCAGAAGCCGTCCCAGACGTTCGGCTCGTCTTCGAGCGCGAGCAGCGCGACGTGGTCGCCGCCGGCGCCCTCCGGCGGCGTGAACGCGACGAACCACGACCGGCGGTACGGGTAGGAGGTCCCGGTGTGGACGGTTACGGGAAGCCCCGGGAGCGACGCCGCGTCGCCGACGCCGTACACGTGGACGTCGACGCCGCTCCCGGCGACGCGCTCGTACACCGAACGAGTGCCGCGCTCGTCGTCGATCCGGGAGAGCCGCTGGAACGAGGCGCGCAGCGTGCCGGCCCCGTGTTCCGCCGCGACCCGCTCGATGACGCGCGAGACGACGATGAGGAGGAGCTTCTCCTTGTTCGAGGCGGGGTAGCCGCGCACCCGAAACGGGACCTCGTCGAGCCCCTCGAAGACGGCCGGCAGGGCGACGTCTCCGAGCTCGATCCCGCCGGTCTTGTACAGGTCGGAGTTGATGAGCAGCACCGATTCGAGCAGCTCGTCGAGGGGCGACCGCGCGATGACGGCGCCGTCCTCGACGAGCGCGACCACGTCGTCGTCCGCGGCCGGGTCGGGGTCCGCCTCGCTGACCGAGACGGGCTGTCCGTCGAGCAGCGAGTCCAGCAGGCCCCGGACCGGGTCCGGCGACGACCGGTTCAGGAGGACGAGATGCCGGTCCGGCGTCTCGAGCTCGTCGAAGAACGAGCGGAGCGATTCGGCCATATCCGCCTCTCCGGTCGACCAAGGCAAAGTCCTTACTCCCCGTCGCGCCCGTCGACGAGCCGCGCGCCGGCGGCGTCGATCCGGCAGACCTCGGGGTCGTAACCCGCGTCCGAGAGCCCGGTCCCGAGCGCGAAGACGGTGCGGCCGAGCATCGCCATCGCGGCGCCGCGGCCGTCCGACCGTCCGTCCGTTCGCTCGCCGCCGGCCGCGTCGACCGCGTCGATCGCCTCCGCGACCTCGGGCACGAGGAGGTCCGCCTCGCGGGCGAACCCGCGGGCCGCGTCCATCAGCGTCGGGAGCCGGGGGTCCGCGCGGAGGCGGTCGAGCGCGTCCTCGCCCGCCGCCGTGAGCGCGTCGGTGTCGCCCCCCAGCACCGCCTCGGTCGACAGCTCGCCGAAGGTGACGTACTCGACGCGCGCGGCCGCCGGGACGCCGTCGAGTTCGCCGGTCCCGGGCGCCCCGGGTTCGAGCCGGAGCGGGACTCCCCCGCGCGCCTGCGCGACCACGTCGCCGAGGCCGGTCCCGCGGCCGACCTCCGCGGCGTGGGCGATCCGGACGAGCTCGTTCTCGGAGCGGCCGCGGTCGAACGCCTCGTTCGCGGCGAGGGCGGCCCCCAGCGCCGCGGCGCCGGAGACGCCGAAGCCCGCGCCGATCGGGAGGTCGGTCTCGACCGCGACGTCGACGCCGGTCGCGTCCAGTTCGGCGAGCACGTCGTCGACCGCGCCGATCGATCCGGGCTCGCCGTCGATGGTACGGGACCCGGTCACGTCGCTCGCGGCGTCGCCGTCCGGGCCGTCGCCGTCCGGACCGTCGCCGTCCGGACCGTCGCCGTCCGCGCCGTCGCCGCCCGTCGCCGCATCGGTCTCGCCGTCCGCCGCCGACGCCCGAACGGTCACGCCGTCCGTGAGCGTCAGGCCCGCGCCGCGCGACCCGGCGACCGTCGGGTCGTCGGCCGGGTGCGCGCTGAAGAAGGCGGTGACGTGACCCGGGACGAACGCGGTCGCCCGCTGGCTGCTCATGTGGCGGCCGACGAGGTACGCGTCGAGCGCCGACAGCGCGGAGA
>NZ_NEWI01000169.1:0-4920 GCF_002135005.1 Halorubrum sp. SD612
CGCGGATCCGAAGGCATGGGCGCCGAGTCGGGCCTGGCCGACCACGCGCGGGGCGTGGTCGTCACGACCATCTGCTGTCTCGCCGGCATCGCCGCCGGCGTCGTCTCGGCCGTCTACGTCGGTACCGACCCGGCCGCCGCCGCGAGCACGACCGCGGTGTTCGTGCTGGGGGCGTTCGTCATCGCGCAGTACCCGATATTCAAGGCGGTCGGCGTCGGCGACCTCGGGATCAAGGACAACCTCTACGTGGCGTTTCTCACGTTCACCCTCTGGTTCATCAGCTACACCGTCCTCCTGACGTCCGCCGTCGACCTGGGGGTCTGAGATGGCCGACGACAGCATCGCGGTCGTGGACCTCGATCGGTGCCAGCCCGACCGCTGTAACTACGAGTGTATGAAGGACTGCCCGCCAAACCGGACGGGCAAGGAGTGTATCACGGAGCGCGGCCCGGACGCCGAGGAGGGCGACCCGGACCAGATCCACATCTCCGAGGAGATCTGTCTGGGCGAGACCTGCGGCATCTGCGTCCAGTCGTGCCCGTTCGACGCGATCGAGATCATCAACCTCCCCTCCGAGCTCGACGACGACCCGGTTCACCGCTACGGCGACAACGCCTTCTCGCTGTACGGCCTCCCGACCCCGGAGCCGGGCAGCGTCACCGGCATCCTCGGCCCGAACGGGATCGGGAAGTCGACCGCCGTCCACGCGCTCGCCGGCGAGATGGTCCCGAACCTCGGCGACCACGCCGCCGACGGCGACTGGGAGCGCGTCCTCGACCGCTTCCGCGGCACCGGCCTCCAGAACTACCTCGAATCGCTGAAGGCGGGCGACGTGACGGTCGCGCGCAAGCCGCAGTACGTCGACCAGATCCCGAACCAGTTCGACGGCAACACCCGCGAGCTGCTCGAGCGGACCGACGAGCGCGGCGCGCTCGACTCCCTCGTCGACCGGCTCAACATCCGGCCGGTGATGGACCAGGACATCGACTCCATCTCCGGCGGCGAGCTCCAGCGCGTCGCCATCGCGGCCTGCCTCGCCCGCGACGCCGACTTCTACTTCCTCGACGAGATCACGCCGTACCTCGACATCGGCCAGCGGATGATCGTCGCGCGGCTCGTCCGCGAGCTGGCGGACGACGACGCCGCCGACCGGTCGATGCTCGTCGTCGAACACGACCTCGCCATCCTCGACCTGCTCGCCGACACCCTCCACGTCGCGTACGGTGAGCCGGGCGCGTACGGTGTCATCACCGACCCGAAGTCCGTCCGGAAGGGGATCAACGAGTACCTGAAGGGGTACCTCGACAACGAGAACATGCGGATCCGGCCCTCCGCGATCACCTTCGAGGAGCACGCGCCGCGGGTCGCCTCCCGGAGCGAGACGCTGATCGAGTACCCCGACCTGCGGAAGTCGTACGGCGACGGCGAGTTCGAGCTCCGCGTCGAGGGCGGCGAGATCAACCGCTCCGAGGTGCTGGGCGTCGTCGGCCCGAACGGGATCGGGAAGTCCACGCTCGCGCAGCTGTTCACGGGCGACTTAGAGCCCGACGAGGGCGAGCTCGACTTCGCGCTCGACATCTCCTACAAGCCGCAGTACATCGACATCGACCAGCACATGCGGGTCGACGCGTTCCTCTCCTCGATCACCGACGAGTTCGGCTCCTCGTACTGGAACACCGAGATCGCCCAGCCGCTCCAGTTGGAGCGCGTGATGGAGCAGAACCTCTCGGACCTCTCGGGCGGGGAGCGCCAGCGCGTCGCCATCGCCGCGTGCCTCTCCGACGACGCCGACCTCTACCTCCTCGACGAGCCCTCCGCGCACCTCGACGTCGAGCAGCGCGTGCGGGCGACGACCGCGATCCGCCGGTACGCCGAGAACCACGACGCGACGGTGATGGTGATCGACCACGACATCTACATGATCGACCTGCTCGCCGACCGACTGATGGTGTTCGACGGCGAGCCGGCCGAGCGCGGGCGCGCCGCGCCCCCGCAGGACATGCGCGACGGCATGAACGAGTTCCTCGCCGACCTCGAGATCACCTTCCGCCGCGACGAGCGCACGGGCCGCCCCCGGATCAACAAGCCCGGGTCGCAGCTCGACAGCCAGCAGAAGCGCGACGGCGAGTACTACTACTCGGGCTGAGTCGGGCGCCGACGCGGAGCGGCGAGCGCCGCGGCGTCCTCCCGCGTCCCGATCCTCGCTATCGAAGCGGTTAAGCCCGGAACACGCGAACGCGGGCACATGTACCACCTCATCATCCGCGGCGACCCCGACATCCGGAAGGACGCGGTGATCGAGCACGACGGCGAGGAGCTGGTCTGTTTCGGCATCAACGTCCAGGGCGGCTGGCACGGCCCGGACGAGCCGCAGCTCTGGTGTACCGTCGGCACCGAAGACGAGCGCGAGGCCTACGACAAACGCGAGTACGTCCCCCACTGGCTCGACGTCGAGACGGTCGACGCCGAGGACCTGGACGTGATCAAGGCGAAGGGCGAGCTCTCCGTTTAACTCCGCGACCGGTCTTCTCGGGCCTCCTACCCCTCCACCGGCGGGTCCGCCAGCCACGCCTCGATGGCGCCCGCCATCGCGCCGCGGCGGTGGACCGTCCCCGCCTCGGGGTCGACGACCGTGCTCTCGGTGCCGGGCGTCTCCCCGTCGTCGATGACGGCGGCGACGCCCTCCCGGATCCGGTCGTCGAGCTGGTCCGGACGCGTGACGCTACCGGTCCCCGAGACGTTGGCGCTCGTCGCGGTGAGGGGACCGGTCTCGGCCAGCAGCGCCCGCGCGAGGCCGTGGTCGGGAACGCGGATCCCGACGCGGTCGCGCCCGGCGGTGAGCGCGTCGGGCACCCGGTCGTCGCGCTCGACGACGACGGTCACTGGCCCCGGGAGGAACGCCCGCGCGAAGGCGACGGCCAGCTCCGTCGGTCGGGTGTAGCGGAGCGCGTCGTCGACGCTCGCGACGCCGAGCGAGAGGGGGTTCGACCGGTCGCGTCCCTTCAGCTCGAAGACGCGCTCGACGGCGTCGGGGTCGAGCGCGTCGGCGCCCAGCCCGTACACCGTCTCGGTCGGGTAGACCACGAGGTCGCCGCGGTCGACGGCGGCGGCCGCCGCGCGTAGCTCCTCGGATCGGTCCGCTCGGTCGTCGCTCGTGTCGGCGGTCACGCGCGTCCGTTCGGCGCCGAGTTGAAAAAGGGTGACGAGTGGGCGCGTGATTTCCGCGTCAGTCGGCCGAGCGGGGATCCGATCAGTCGGCGAGGTCGGCGACCGCGTCGCCGATCGCCTCGGCGTCGGGGAACTCGGGGTGTTCGCTCGCGACCCACGCGTACTCGACCGTCCGGTCGGAATCAAGCAGGAAGACGGCCGGGCGGCTCTCCGTGATCCCGGTCATCCCGTCGATGTCGTGGGCGAGGCCGTACTCCTCGACCACGCCCGCGCTCGGGTCCGAGAAGACGCGGACGCCGTCGCCGCGGTCGGCGAGCAGGCGCTTGTGGGCGTACGGCGTCGAGATCGAGACGCCGAGGACGTCGACCTCGTCGCTCCACCCGTTATCGTCGACCGTGTTGTAGAGGTACGTCCCCTGGAACGTGCCGTCCATGGGGTGGAAGAGAAGGAGCGTCGGCCCGTCGACGACGTCGGCGAGCGCGCGGTCCTCCCAGTACTCGCCGTTGACGAGCGGCCGGGTGAAGTCGGGCGCCGTGTCGCCCTCGTCGACGTGGTCTGTCTCGGGCAGGGAGACGACGTCGAAGTCGACCATCTCAGGCACCTCCCTCGGCGTCGACCGCGCGGCCCCCGTCCGTCGCCGCGTCGCCGTACGTGCCCTTCAGGTACTCGACGATGTTCGCGCTCTCGGACATGGTGACGCCGGTCTCGCGGTCGACGACCGCCGGGACGCTGCGCGCGCCGGAGACGCGCTTGACGACGTTTCGCTCGGAGTGCATCGGCTCGACGTACCGGGAGCGGTACTCCAGATCGAGCTCGTTCAGCGTCCGGACGACGCGCTCGCAGTACGGGCACGCCTGAAGCCGGTACAGCGTGATCTGTGGCTCGGTCATGTCCCGCGGTTCGCTCGCGAGACGGGTAATCGTGTCGGCGGCGGCACGCTGGCGGCGTCGGCGCTCGCGTGAGCGGTGGCACTCGCGGCGTCGGCGCTCGCGCGGGCGGCGGCGCCCCCCGTTCACGGGGGTCAGCGAAGGGAACCCTTTAATCGTGGGCCGACGGAAGGCAAACGAATATGGGCTTGTGGTCGAGCACGCTGACGGCCGGTCTCCTCCAGATACAGCCGCCCGGCGACACCGTCGTCGCCGGGCTCGGCGCGCTCACGATACTCGTGTTGATCGCGCTGTCGGCGTTCTTCTCCTCGTCGGAGATCGCGATGTTCTCGCTGCCGCAACACCGCATCGACAGCCTCGTCGAGGACGGGGTCCCGGGATCAGAGACGGTGAAGGCGCTGAAGACCGACCCGCACCGCCTGCTCATCACGATCCTCGTCGGCAACAACATCGTCAACATCGCGATGTCCTCCATCTCCACCGGGCTGCTCGTCTACCTCGGCCTCGGGCAGGGGCAGGCCGTCACGGTCGCCACCTTCGGGATCACGGCGCTCGTCCTGCTGTTCGGCGAGAGCGCGCCGAAGTCCTACGCCGTCGAGAACACCGAGTCGTGGGCGCTGCGCATCGCCCGCCCGCTGAAGCTCTCCGAGTACGTCCTCCTCCCGCTCGTGGTCCTGTTCGACTACCTGACGCGGGTCGTCAACAAGATCACCGGCGGCCGCTCGGCGATCGAGTCGTCGTACGTCACCCGCGACGAGATCCAGGACATCATCGAGACGGGGGAGCGCGAGGGCGTCATCGACGAGGAGGAGCGGGAGATGCTCGACCGCATCTTCCGGTTCAACAACACCATCGCCAAGGAGGT
>NZ_NEWI01000016.1:0-31998 GCF_002135005.1 Halorubrum sp. SD612
GTCCGGGCTTTCGCCACCGCACTAATCCCATCCCCTCGCACACACACGTCTACACACGCTGCTGTTGTTGTATACTATATACATATACAGTATAGTCATTAGGTAGTGTGTATTCATCGAGGTTTTCCTTCCGCACAGCATAAGGAAAACACAGCAATTACTATTGGGAGAGGGTCAGCAAGCTTCGAACCTTTGAGTCGGCGGTAGTTTCTGTTCTCTCCCTCAATGCGTCAAAACTCTTTAGAAGTATTATTAGCGTCTCTAAAGCAATTCCCATACGCTCACATTCACTCTCCGAACATGGCTTGAAAATCGCCCCTCAGAGAGAGTTTCGACCCATGAGGATGGTTGGGTCGTGGAAGCCCCAAAGAATCCACACAGAGATCCACAGCTACTATGAGGCGGCTTAGAATTGACTCTCTCGGTGGAGCGGTTAGCCTCTCAATACCACACACCTCTCAGAAGCGCACAGAAGCCTCACAATCGATTTGATTTTGAGACGGTCCGAGGCACGCACAACCCCACAAAAATGAATACGAATCTTACCAGACACTTTAGATTGCCAAAATTTTATACCTCTCTCACTTAGATTGATCAAACGATTATATTCTGACTATATATCACTAATTTCTCAGAGAATCTCACTTACACAGAACGCGCAGAAAGGTGTTCATTGTTCCAACTGCCATGCCTTGTGCGTTTACGTTGTATATACTCAGTTGAGGGCTTGAGGTAGTTGGCCTCGGTCATCAGCTCGGCCATTCCCACCGACTTGTAGGCGTCCTCGTGGTCGCGCGTGGTGAGCGAGACGCCCGTCTCGTGGGGGAGCCGGACCTCGCGGGAGCCCTCGTCGACGGAGACCGGTCGGGCGTCGAACGGGATGAACGGCGCGTGGGCGTTGAGCAGCGTCGTCTTGCCGACCCCTGTCGGTCCGGCGAAGAGGACGACCCCGCGGTGTTCGTACAGCAGCCACAGCAGCGTCACGAGGTCGATCGACAGGGTCCCGCGCTCGATCAGGTCGACCGGGGTGAGCGCGTCTGCGCGCTGCTTCCGGATCGAGACGTGCGGGCCGCCCTCGGAGATGACCGGGAGCGCCACCGCACACCGGATCGTCTGCGGCACGCCGTCGAGTTCGAGGTTCACCTTCGCTGAGGGCGTCGAGGCGTTGAGCTCCGTCCCGTCGCGGGCGGCGATTCCCGTGACGACGTCGACGAACGTCGTCTCGTCCTCGAACGCGAGGTTCGTCGGGATCCGAGAGCCGACCGCCGGGGCCTCGCCGTCACCCCGGCTCGCGGCGGCGGAACGGCCCGTCTCGTCCGCCGCGCCGGAGAGGACGGACGCGCCCGGGACGACCTTCACGCGCTCCCCGACCCGGTTCGCCTCCACGTCTTCGAGGTGCGGGTCGCGGATCGGGACCGTCAGGATCCCCTCGCCGACGAAGTCGCGCAACACGTAGTACGCGAGGTCGTCGAGCCGGTCGCGGGCGAACCGCGAGTCCACCGGCGGCGCGGCGAGCCCCCGGTCCGCGAGCGCCGACCTCGCCCGGTACGCGGCGGCGTCGAGCCACGCCCGGGTGTTGCGCGCGGTAGCCGCCGCGAGCGGAAGCGACGGGCGCGGGCGGCGACGAACGACTCCCGATCCTCGATCACGTCGCTGACGGTCGTCTCCCAGATCCGCGACTTACACTCCTCGATGAGCTCCTCGTCGCCGGGCAGAAGGTCCGGCTCTAGCACGGCGTACTTCGTCTCGAACGCGTCCGAGCCGAGCAGCCGCTCGCGGTAGAGGACCACCTCGACCGCGAGCCCGGCGAACTCGACGGCGTACTGCGCGAGCCGCTCGGCCGCCACGCGTTCGACGTAGTCGGCGTCGGCGTCGATCCCCGTCTCCAGCGGCGCGAACGTCTCGGTGTGGACGACAAGCTCGCGGTTGTCGCCCACGTCGGCCACCTCGATCCGGTCGTCCAAGGCGATCGGCGTGAGCGCGCCGAGCAGCCGGAACTCACGCAGCGCGTGGTAGTCGATCCGGCGACGCGCGGCGGCGCTCGCGTCCACCAACCGGTCGATCGCCTCCGCGTACTTCGGCTCGAACCCGGCCTCGGCGCGCTCGACGACCCCGACCCGGGTGAGCGGGCGACGGTGCCGCACTGCGGAGAAGCGGTCCCGGACGCGGTCGAGCGCGCGCTCGTCCCCGACCGACAGCGGCGGTTCGCGGGCGTCGTAGCCGAACCGCCCGCCGTCGCGCTCGCGGACGGTCGCCACCACGCCGGGGGCGGCCTCGTACTGCGCCCGGACGTCCGGGGCGTACCACGCCTCGGGGTCGTCCGGCGGCACCGGCGCGGGGACCGCACCGCTCGACCCCTCGTCGGGCTCGTCGACGATCCGGAGGGTCGCTCCGTCGCTCACCGCCCCGTCCTCCGGCTCCGCCGGTCCGCAGTCGTCGTCTCTCCGCTCATCGCGTCTATCGCGCGCGGCGGGCGCGTCGCCGTCCCCGAGACGCCGTGCGCCGCGGTCCCGAGATCCCGTGTCATCGTTCGATCCGCGGGTGATCTACGGGTCCGTTTAACCGTTTCTTTTCTGTCACTGTCCATTTATTTCACGCCGCGAAAACGTGCGCTCGTCCGGTCGGATATCGAAGGTGCGGTACCCGCTCTGACCCGCTCCACGACGGTGACGATCGATCATCACTATCGTGACGTGTGAAAACGCATTTATCCGTCTCCCCGTAACCCGCGTTCCACGCCTCAATGAGCACGTCACTGTCGAGCGACGTTCAGCGCGCCTTTCTGCGCTATCAGCACGTCTTCGTCTTCCTCGCCCCCCTCGCGTTCGTCGGGGGCGTGTACGCCTTCGCGCCGACGCCCGCCGACGCCGGCGTCGGCTACTGGACCGAGTACTGGTGGCTGTTCGCGGTCTTCACCGCCGGCGCCACGATCGTCAACACCGTCGGGATCAGCGGGTCGGCGCTGTTCGTGCCGTTCCTCATCTTCGCCTTCCCGCTGGTCGCCTACCCGCTGGAGCCGACGACGCTGGTGAAGATCGGCCTCATCAGCGAGTCGTTCGGGCTGTCGAGTTCGTCGCTCGCGTTCATCCAGTACGGGCTCGTCGACCGCCGGCTCTCACTCTCGCTCGTGTTGGGCGGCGTCCCGTTCGTCGTCGGCGGGGCGCTCCTCTCGTTCGTGATCCCCGAACCGGTGTTCCACGCGCTGTTGGGGGTCGCGCTTCTGGCGGCCTCGTACCTGCTGTTCAAGGCCAACTTGGCCCACGGCGACCCCACCGAGAGCGGGGGTGACGAGGAGGTCGCGACCGACGGCGGCTCGTCACCGGATCTCCCCGACGACGACAACAAGCTCGGGCCGGCAGGCGTCGACACCGACGAGTCCGGCACCGTCACCCGGGTCGACCGCGACGGCGACGACTACACCTACTCCCGCGGCGGCTACCTCGAACGGTTCCTCAACTACAGCGTCGGCGGGGTGTTCCAGGGGCTCGCCGGCTTCGGGATCGGCGAGCTCGGGATCATCTCGATGCTCCGGACCCAGGTCCCGGTCCGCGTGGCGATCGGCACCAACCACATCGTCGTCGCGACGACTGCCGTCTTGGCGTCCGTCGTCCACGTGTTCGGCGGCGGACTGGTCGGCGGCCACACGATGGACCTGGCGACGACGCCGTGGAACATGGTCGTCTGGACGGTCCCGGCGACGACGCTCGGCGGGCAGATCGCCCCGTACGTCTCGACCGCGCTGGACACCGGGACGATCAAGGCGGGCGTGGGCGGCCTGTTCGCGGTCATCGCAGCCGCGCTGTTCGCGATGGCCGCCGGCGGGATCTGAGGGCTGACGCCCCCCGCCGCCGAGCGGTCGTATCGCCGCCGGCGTCAGCTTCTTGATCGTCTCGACCGGAGCGTGTTCCGATGACGGACACCATGCGAGCCGCGGTCGTACCGGAGCCCGGTGCCGAGTTCGAACTCGTCGAGCGGGAGGTCCCCGAGCCGGATCCCGACGAGGTCCGGGTCGCCGTCGAGGCGTGCGGGATCTGCCGCAGCGACGAGTTCGTCGTCGAGGGCGGCTATCCCGGCGTGGACTACCCGCGCGTCCCCGGCCACGAGATCGCCGGGCGCGTCGACGCGGTCGGCGCCGATGTCGACGCGTGGGAGCCGGGCGAGCGCGTCGGCGCGGGGTGGCACGGCGGCCACTGTTTCACCTGCGAGCCGTGCCGCCGCGGGCAGTTCCTTCAGTGCGAGAATGCCGAGATCACCGGGCTCACGTTCGACGGCGGCTACGCCGAGTACGCGACGGTCCCCGCGGAGGCGCTGGCGGCGATCCCCGACGACCTCGACGCGGTCGACGCCGCGCCGCTGCTCTGCGCCGGGATCACCACCTACAACGCCCTGCGAAACTCCGACGCCCGCGCCGGCGACCTCGTCGCGGTCGTCGGCGTCGGCGGGCTCGGCCACCTCGCGGTCCAGTACGCCCACGCCGCCGGCTACGAGACGGTCGCGATCTCGCGTACCCCCGAGAAGGAGCCGCTCGCGAGGGACCTCGGGGCCGACCACTTCGTGAACGCCGCGGAGTCGGACCCGGCCGCGCGGCTCTGGGAGCTGGGCGGCGCGAGCGTCGTCCTCACGACCGCCCCCGCGAGCGACGCCATCGAGTCCGTCGTCGGCGGGCTCGGGGTCGACGGCTCCGTGATCGTCGCCGGGATCCCCGGCGAGCCGGTGTCGGTCGACGCCCAGCAGCTCGTCGGCACGCGCGGCGCGGTCGAGGGGTGGGGGTCGGGTCACGCCCGCGACTCGCAGGACACGCTGGAGTTCAGCGCCCTCCGCGACATCACGCCGGAGATAGAGACGTTCGCGCTCGACGAGGTCGCCGACGCGTACGACCGGATGGCCGACAACGAGGCGCGCTTCCGGGTCGTCCTGGAGCCGTAAGCGAAGGGGTTCCCCCCGGTCGGCGACTTTTTTCCACAGTTTTTATGGACTGATTGTCGCAGTTATTATTCGGCGATGTCATTAGACAAGCCCTCCACGGCCCTCACGTCGCGACAGCAGCTGGCTGTCGTCGTGTTGGCCGCGGCTCTGGTCGGCGCCGTGCTCGCTCCGAGCGTGTACGCGGCGACCAACGACCCGAACGACACAGTCGCCGTCGTCGAGATCGAGGGGCCCGTCAACACGGCCCTCGCCGACGACGTCGAGAGCGAACTCGCGGACATCCGCGCCAACGAGTCCGTCGGCGCGGTCGTCCTCAAGCTGGACACGCCCGGCGGCGCCCCCGTCGCGTCCGAGCGGATGTACAAGGCGGTCCAGCGGACGAGCCGGGACATGACCGTCATCGCGAGCGTCCAGTCGATCAGCGCCTCGGGCGGGTACTACGCGATGGCGCCCGCAGACGAGATATACGTGCTGCCGACCTCGACGGTCGGTAGCATCGGCCTGAACGCCCCCGCTCCGCGGGCGACCTCGGCCCCGCTCGGCCCGAGCGGCCCCGACAAGGCCGGTAGCAACCGGATTCAGGGGTGGGCCGAACAGCAGACGCTCGCGGACACGTTCGTCAACGCGATGATGGCGGAGCGGGGCGACGAGTTCGAGATGCCCCGCGAGGAGGTCGCGAAGGCCGACACGTACCTCGGCACCGAGGCCGTCAACAACGGCTTCGCCGACGAGATCGGCTCGCTCAACGAGGCGGTCCACGCGGCCGCCGCCGAGGAGAACCTCGGCGAGTACACGGTCGACACCCGCGAGACGGGCGGTATCTCCGGACTGCCGTTCCTGGTTCGGACCGACGCGCAGGTCGTCGCGATCCACGCCAACGACCCCGGCTACGCCGACGTGAAGCCGATGCCCGCGACGTACGTGTACACGCCCGCCGTGCCGCACGTGGACACGATCGAGCGGTTCTCCGCGGCCGACGTGCGGACCGGCGGCGCGGCGTCGACGGAGCGCGGACCGGCGGGGAACGAGACGGCGCGGACCGCCGGAGGTGTCGGCGCGTGACCCGCGTCGCCACCCTCGCGGCCGCGTTCGTCGTGACCCTCGCGGCGGTCACCGGCGGCGCCGCGGTCACCGGGTACGTGACCGCCGACGGCGCCGCGCCCGCCCCGGAGATCCAGAACGACCACTACCAGAACCCTGACCTGATCGCGAACGACACGCCCGGGCAGGCGACGGTCGAGATGGACGCCTCGGTCGGCTCCCAGACCGTCCTCGTCGACCCCGGCGTGGAGGCGACAGGCGCCGGGCCGGCGCTCCCCATCAGCCTCATCGGACTCGGGGGCGGCGGCGTCGCCGACCGCGACATCAGGCCGCTCGCGAACGCGCTCATCGAGAACGGCCACGAGGTCGGCGTGTACGTCCCGGACCCGGACCAGCGGCGCCGCCCCGCCCCGCCCGGCGCGGACCGGCCCACGCAGCTCGGCGAGCGGCTCGCCGAGGCCGACGCGTTCGTGACGTTCCGGACGGACTACGACCCGGAGCAGCTCGACGAGATCGAGTCGTTCGTCGACTCCGGCGGCCGCGTCGTGCTCGCGACCGAGCCCGACGCGGCGTACTCGCAGCCGGGCGCGGCGGGACTCGACGCGACGCTCGACGTCGCGACCGAGCCGGGCTACGTGTACAACATGAACGAGAACGACCTGAACTACCAGCGCGTGTACGCCGAGGCAGCCGGCGACGCGCCGCTGACCGAGGGGGTCGACCGCGCGGTACTCCCGTCGGCGACTCCGGTCGACGCGCCCGCCGGCGGCACCGACGTGCTGCGCCCGACCGAGGGCAGCGAGCTCTCGACGACGCGTGCGGCGACCGAGGCGCCGCTCCTCGTCCGTAACGACGACGTCGTGATGGTCGGCGACGGCGACTTCCTGTCGCCGGAGAACGCCGCCCGCGCGGACAACGACGCGCTGATCGGCAACCTCGCCGACTTCCTCGTGACCAACGACCGGACGCCGCCCGGCGCCGGCGGTCCGACCGGCCCGACGCAGCCGCCGACGAACGGCACGGCCGGCTGACCGGTCGACCGGTTCCGCCCGCCTTCCGACACCCTCTCACTTTTGCCGCCCGCGACGGTAACGGACGCCATGCGCGCAGCCGTCTTCAACGGCCCCGGCGAGATAGGCGTCGAAGAGCGACCGCGGCCCGAGATCGAGGCCCCGACCGACGCGATCGTCCGCGTCACCCACACCGCGGTCTGCGGCTCGGACCTCTGGTTCTACCGCGGTGACAGCGACCGAGACCCCGGCTCGCCGGTCGGCCACGAGCCGATGGGGGTCGTCGAGGAGGTCGGCGACGACGTGACCTCGGTCGAGCCGGGCGACCGCGTGCTCGCCCCGTTCGCCATCTCCTGCGGCGAGTGCGAGTTCTGTCGGAAGGGGCTCCACACCTCCTGCGTGAACGGCGACTCGTGGGGCGGGGACAACGGCGGCGGACAGGGCGAGTACGTCCGCTCGACCCACGCCGACGGCACGCTCGTCCGCGTCCCCGACCGCCACGCCGACGACGAGGGGACGCTCCGCTCGCTGCTCCCGCTCACCGACGTGATGGGCACCGGTCACCACGCGGCGGTCAGCGCGGGCGTCGAGGAGGGGTCGACCGTCGCGGTGATCGGCGACGGCGCGGTGGGGCTCTGCGGCGTCCTCGCCGCCCGTCGGCTCGGCGCGGAGCGGATCGTCGCGGTCGGCCACCACGAGGACCGGCTCGAACTCGCGGCGGAGTTCGGCGCGACCGAGACGGTCTCCGAGCGCGGCGAGGCCGCGGTCGAGCGGATCCGCGAGCTCACCTACGGCGGGCCGAACCACGTGATGGAGTGCGTCGGCGCCGCGAGCGCGATGAACACCGCGATCGACGCCGTCCGCCCCGGCGGCACGATCGGGTACGTCGGCGTCCCGTACGGCGTCGAGGAGGAGGGGCTCGACGTGTTCGGGATGTTCGGCCAGAACGTCACGCTCGCGGGCGGGGTCGCCCCCGTCCGCGCCTACGCCGAGGAGCTGATGGCCGACGTGCTCCAGGGGACGCTCGACCCCGCGCCGATATTCACCGAGACGGTCGGCCTCGACGACGTCGCCGAGGGATACCGCATGATGGACGAGCGCGAGGCGATCAAGGTGCTGGTGAAGCCGCACGGCGACGCCTAATCGGCCGCGAAACCGGGTTTCCGATCTACGTCTGCTCGACTCGATTTTTAAGCGGTTGCGCGTGCCTGCGAGCGGCCGCCCTCGGCGGCCGCGAGACAGCACGCGCGAGGGACGCGGTGAGCGACGGGCGACCGGAGGGAGCCCGAGCGAACCGCGAGGCTGGGGAGGCGTGAGGTGCTATGCGGTGCGGGGTGGGACTCAAAGGGGCAGTCGCGAGGGCGAAGCCTGACGACGCAAGCACCGCAGGGAGCGTAGCGACCGAGGAGCGCAGCGAGTCACGCGAGCCCTCGCGGCTGGGGCTTTGGAGGTCTCCGTCGTCGAGACACAGTCGCTCATTTATAAGTAAAAGACTGGGGGCTTTGACGGTGCTGGCCGTCGATCCACAGTCGCTCATTTATAATCGAACGGCTGGTGGTTTGGCCGTGTTCATCGCTGAGATGTAGTCGCTTATTTATAAGCGAGCGGTCGTGGATTCCGCAGTCGTCGCCGGACCGGTAGCCGCCGATGAGAATTCGGACGCATCGCAGACAGAACCGCTTAAACGTCCGATTTCGACGGTATCGGCGTAACTTTTACTACGTCCAAGTCCTTGTCGGCTGTTGTCATGTGCCACCATTACGACGAGGCGCGCACGTGGACGGAGATCAAGGCGCGTCACCGGTCCGAGGAGGCGGACGAGCGAGCCGACGAGATCACCGACGCGGTCGACGAGCCGGCGGGCGAGACGGAGGAGCCTGAGCCCCCGGCGGAGCCGCGCGCCCCGGCCGACGACTGACTCGGTCGGGTACGACCCCGCCTCGAACCCCCACTTTCTATCGCGCGTCGCCGCCCCGAACGCGGAGTCGCGGGCAACCCGCAGTGCCGAATTCGTGACGGATCGCGGGGGTTGGTCACCGACCACGGCTCGACTCAGTCGCCGAGCAGGTAGCGGAACGCGCGCAGGTGGTTCGATCCGCTCCCGGTGACGGAGAGGTACTGGTACTTGGAGTGTTCCTCGACCTCGACGAACCCGCGGCTCTCGAGCGGTTCGACGACGTGCGCGTTGAGCCGCCGGTAGTACCCGCGTTCCGGGTTCTGAACCCCCTCGGTGTCGTAGCGCTCGACGAAGGGGAGGCTTTCCCGGCGGCCGTAGTCGATGAGGTCCCTCTTGGTGACTGGCTGGTTCCGTTCGACGTACCCGAGGACGGCGACGCGTTCGGCGTTCGGCTCCTCGATCGGGTACTTCGGGAGCGTCTCCGGTGACTTCGCGCCCGAGGCCACCGGTCGCTCCTCGCCGCCCGCGTACTCCTCCGCGCGGACGTAGTACGGGATCGCGCCGGTGACCATACACGCGATCATCCCGCCGATGGCGGTCACCTTCGACCCCGACGCGAGGTTCACGTAGACGTTGTGGTCGCGGAGGCGGTTCGAGATCTCGGCGATCGTCCCGAGCGAACTGAAGAGGTTGAAGATGTCGCACTCGACGGTCTCGGTCCGGATCCCCTCGTCTCGGACGCGTTGACGGGCCGTCTCGTGGTACGACGGTCGGTCGACGTCCTCCCGGTCGGCGTCGGGTTCGAGCAGGATCACCTCGTCCGCGTTCCCGTCGACGACCGGACGGACGATCCGGTCCAACTCGTATCCCAGCGGAACGATATGAACGCGCTTCGGGACGTCGAGATCGTTCATGTATCAGCTAGTTGTCGGGACGGTATTGACGATTGTGATCACACTGTCGTTCGTTCTGTTCGTGTCAGCGTAATATCTATCCGACCGGGGGCGTTGTTTCCGATCGCCGACGAAGGTCCCCGCAGGCGCGTGTTCTCCCCCTCTACCCGAACGACGCGGGTCGGCGTTCCGTCGGTCGCCCCGTTCGGCCCTCCCCCCCGCCTCGGTGGTCGCCGGTTCCGTCGCCCGAGACCTCGTCGGCGAACGCGGTATTCTTTTCGCGGTCATCCGACTCGCCTCCGACCTCAGCGACCCACATTCGACCTCCGGTTGCCACCGCGCCGAACCCGCCGGATCGCGACGATTTACTCGGGTGCGACTCGTAGAAAATACCCCCGCGTGAGGTAGCTTTATTTTCATGGACGAGCGTGATAGACTCGGCACATATGACGGACGTTACCCTTCGTCGAACACAGCTCGCGACGCCGGCTAGCGACGAGAAGATGATGCACTCGGCGGCCGACAGCGACGCCGACGAGGTGTTCCTCGATCTCGAAGACTCCGTGGCCCCCAACGCGAAGCCGGACGCGCGCGAGCCCCTCATCGAGGCGGCCCGCGAGGAGGACTGGAGCGACAAGGTCCTCAGCTTCCGGATGAACGGGATCGACACGAAGTGGTGGTACGACGACGTGATCACCGTCGTCGGCGAGGCGGGCGAGTCCATCGACGACATCATCGTTCCGAAGGTGAAGTCCGCCAGCGATGTCCACACCGTCGAGAACCTGCTCCGGCAGGTCGAGGAGAACAACGGACTGGAGATCGGCGGGATCGGCCTCGAACCGCAGATCGAGGACGGCGAGGGGATCCACAACGTCCACGAGATCGCCCACGCCTCCGACCGGCTCTCCTCTATCATCTTCGGTCCGGGCGACTACTCCGCCGCGATGGGGACGCCCGGCCTCGACATCGGTCAGTTCCCCGAGTACCCCGGCCACTACTGGCACCACGCGCTCTCCGAGTGTAACTCGGCGGCGAAGTCCGCGGGCCTGCCCTGCCTCGACGGCCCGTACGCCGACATCGAGGACCCCGACGGGTTCCGGCAGTCGGCCGAGCGCGCCAACATGATCGGCTGCGACGGCAAGTGGGCTATCCACCCCTCGCAGATCGAGATCGGCAACGAGGTGTTCGCGCCGGACCCGGAGACGGCCGAGCGCGCCAAGCGCATCGTCGACGCCTACGCCGAGGCGATGGAGGAGGGCAAAGGCGCCGTGAGCGTCGACGGCCAGATGGTCGACGAGGCGACCAACAAGATGGCCCAGGACATCGTCGAGACCGCTGAGGCCGCCGGAATCCTGTAATCGGTCGCTCGTCCCGTTGGCCTGCGCCCCACAGGTGTACCGTTTTTTCCGTCGCTGGTGACACGGTCAGTCGCGGGTCACTACCGCGGCGCCCGTTCGAGGATGTCGAACACGTCGACCGCCTTGTACTCCCGATTCCGCTGCTGGCCGGTCACTTCGACGACGAGACCGTCCGTTTCGAGCTCTTCGATCGCGTTATAGGCGGTCTGCCGGCTCACGTCGAACCGCTCCGTGACGTCCCTAGCGGTGAAGTACGGCAGTTCGAGCAGGTTCCGAGCGAGCGTGTGGCTCGTCTTCCGACCGGGATACCGAGAATCGTACTCGCGCCGAAGTTCGAGCAGCTCGAACGTCCGCTCGTAGGAGTCTCTCGCTTGCGCTTCGATCCCCTCGACGAAGAACTCGATCCAGTCGCGCCAGCGGCCCGCTTCGCTGACCGCGCGCATCTTCTCGACGTACTCGCGTTTGTTCCGGTTGAAGTACGCGCTCGGATAGAGGTACGGATCGGACAGATACCCGGCCTCGTGGAGCTGTAACACGATCAAGATGCGTCCGAGGCGGCCGTTACCGTCCGAACACGGATGGATCGTCTCGAACTGGTAGTGGGTAATCGCGAGGTCGACCAACGGGTGATGCTCGCCCCCCATCTGGATGTACGATTCGAGCGACTCCATCAGTTCCGGGACGATACCGGCCGGCGGTGGGACGAACGGAGACCGTCCGCCGCGTGGCGACGGGATGTGGACGTCGGAATCCCGCCATGCGGCCACGACGTCACCCTCGTTCCGCACGCCTTCGAGCAGTGTTCCGTGGAGCGACTTGAGTAACTCCAGCGAGATCGGCTCGCCGCTTCTGATCGCGTCGAACCCGTCTCTGAGGGCCCGCTCGGCGTTGAGTACCTCCCGCAGATCGCGGCTCACGCGACCGGCGTCTCCGGCCTCCCGTCGCGTGTGGTACGCGTACACTTCGTCCATCTCGACGTCCGCGCCCTCGATTTCGGCGGTCTCGACCGCTTCGAGCCTCAGCAGCGAGGTGTACAGCACAGGTGAAAAATCGACAGTGGGGCTAATACCGTCGATACGCCCGAGCTGAAACGTCGCATCCGATATCGTCGAGGCGAGACCCGCGTCGACGTCGATCGGAGCGGAGACGGGGAGCTGCTCCGGGATGTAGTAGGGGCGCGGGTGCGACTCCCGGTAGTGACCCGGGGCATCGGACGGCAAATCGCCCGTTCTCATTTTGAATTAGTTGGCGTCGCCGCCGTCTTAATCATACCGAATATAAACCAATTTGGATAAGAGGGTCGTATCCGTTCGGCGTGTCGCTTCTATCTCCGGCGGGCTCCGTTCCCGTCCCCGTTCAGAGCGGTTCGATCAGCTCGACCGCGTGGCCGTCGGGGTCCTTCACGAACGCGGTCCGCGCGCCGGCCTCCGGCTGGTCGCCCGGCTCCTTCACGACGCCGTGGTGGTCGATCCCTTCGAACGCCGCGTCGACGTCGTCGACGCCGACGGCGACGTGGTCGTAGCGGTCGCCGTCGTCGCTCGGCTCCGCGCCCTCGGTGTCGGACAGCTGGAACTCCACGCCGGCGTCGTCGGCGACGTACACGTTGCGCGTGTCGCCGTCGGCGGTCGTGAACTCCCAGGAGCGCTCGAAGCCGAGCTGCTCGACGTACCAGTCCGCGGTGCGGTCGGCGTCCGCCACGTTGAGACACGTGTGGAGTATCTCCATGGGTCGTGCTGTCGCGGCGGCGGGATAAATCCCGGCGGAAAGCGGGCGGGCGCCCCGGGCCGCCCCGTCCGCGTCGCCCGCTCCGTCCGCGTCGCCCGCCCCGTCCGCGATACTGTCATGAACAAAGGTTTTATTCGCCTTTCGCCCCCGCCCGTTACCATGGCAAGCGAGCCCACGAGGGGAATTGGCACCCCCGATCTGGACACGTCGGCGGCCGCGCTCGGCCACGATCGGCCGGACGTGCCCGCGTATCGGGCGCTCGCGGCGGACCTCCGCGAGCGCGTGACGGGCGAGGTCCAGTTCGACGAGTACGCGCAGGTGCTGTACGCCACGGACGGGAGCGTCTATCAGGCCCGGCCCGCCGGCGTCGTCGTCCCCCGCTCGATCGACGACGTGCGGGCGGCGATGGCGGTCGCGGCCGACCACGGCGTCCCCGTCATCCCGCGGGGGGCCGGCTCCTCGCTGGCCGGGCAGAGCGTCGGTCCGGGCTGTGTCGTCCTCGACTTCTCGACGCACATGGACGGGATCGTCGAGGTGCGCCCGGACGACCGGAGGGCGGTGGTCCAGCCCGGGGTCGTTCAGGACCGGCTCGACGACCGGCTGGCGGAGGACGGGCTGAAGTTCGCGCCGGATCCGGCCTCCTCGGCGCGGGCGACGGTCGTCGGCGGCATCGGCAACAACGCCACCGGCGCGCACTCGGTCCGGTACGGGATCACCGACGCGTACACGGAGGAGCTGAAAGTCGTGCTCGCCGACGGGTCGCTGATCGAGACCCGCGAGGTCGTCCTCGACTCGCCGGAGTACGAGGCGATCGTCGAAGGGGACGACCGGGAGGCGGCGCTGTACGAGACGACCCGCGCGCTCGTCGAGGCGAACGAGGCCGCGATCGACGAGAAGTACCCGAACCTCAAGCGCTCCGTCTCCGGGTACAACCTCCACAAGGTGATCTACGAGAACGACGACGGCGAGCGGGTGATCAACCTCTCGAAGCTGTTCGTCGGCGCGGAGGGGACGCTCGGGACGATCGTCGAGGCGGAGGTGTCGCTCGTCACGCGACCCGAGGAGACGGCGCTCGCGCTGTACGCCTTCGACTCGCTGGTCGACGCGATGAAGGCGGTCCCGGAGGCGCTGGAGTTTCCCGTGAGCGCGGTCGAGCTGATGGACGACGAGGTGTTCTCGCTGGCGGCCGGGTCACAGGAGTTCGCGCAGTACGCGGAGCCGATCCCGGACCGCGCGGCCGCGGCGCTCATGCTGGAGTGGGACTCGGAGCTGGTCGACGACTTCGCGGACGCGATCGCCGACACGACGGCGCACTTCGTCGCCGAGGGCGACGCGTTCGACGTACTGGAGGCGTACGCCCCCGAGGCCCAAGAAGACCTCTGGAAGCTCCGGAAGGCCGCCATCCCGCTCCTGATGAGCATGCGGGGCGACCCAAAGCCGTACCCGTTCATCGAGGACGCCACGGTCCCGCCCGAAGAGCTCGCGGAGTACGTCGGGCAGTTCGAGTCGGTCCTCGCGGATCATGACACCTCGGCGGCGTACTTCGCCCACGCCGGGAGCGGGACGCTCCACATCCGGCCCATCCTCTCGCTGAAGGAGGAGGAAGGCGTCGAGAAGATGCACTCCATCTCCGAGGACGTCACCGACCTCGTCTTGGAACACCACGGCGCCTTCTCGGGCGAACACGGCGACGGGCTCGCGCGCACCGAATTCAACCCGAAGATGTACGGCGAAGCGCTGTGGGCGGCGTTCCAGGAACTCAAGTCGACGTTCGACCCCGAGTGGCGGATGAATCCCGGGAAGGTCGTCTACGTCGACGGCGACACCGCGGCCGAGCGGGGCTATCCCGACACCGCCGCCGAGACGGACATGCGCGAGAACCTCCGGTACGGCCCCGCCTACGAGTCGATCGAGCCGCAGACCGAGCTGGACTTCTCCGACGAGGGCGGGCTCTCGCACCTCGTCGAGCTGTGTAACGGCTGCGGCACCTGCCGAGAGACCGACTCCGGCGTGATGTGTCCGACCTACCGCGCCTCCGAGGAGGAGGTCCAGTCGACCCGTGGCCGGGCGAACATGCTGCGGGCCGCGATCAGCGGGGAGCTCGACGACGACGAGATCCACTCCGACCGGTTCCAAGAGGAGGTGCTCGGGCTCTGCGTCGGCTGTAAGGGGTGTAAGAGCGACTGCCCCACGGGGGTCGACCTCGCGAAGCTCAAGGCCGAGGTGAAACACGACCACCACGAGCGGGAGGGGGCGGGCCTCCGCGAGCGCATCTTCCGCGACATCGACCGCCTCTCCGCGCTCGGCAGCGCGCTCGCCCCGCTCTCGAACGCGGCCACGAAGCTCCCGGGCGCCCGCAAGGTGATGGACGCGGTCGCGGGGATCGCCCCGGACCGCGAGCTCCCGACGTTCCGCGCCGAGAGCTTCGAGGAGTGGCTCGACGCGCGCGGGGGCTCGACGGTCGACCCCGCCGACGCGACTGACACGGTCGCGCTGTTCCCCGACACCTACACCAACTACAGCTACCCGGCCGCCGGCAAGGCCGCGGTCGCGGTGTTGGAGGCCGCCGGCGTCCGCGTGGAGGTGCCGGACGACCTCGCGCCCTCCGGCCGGGCCGCGTTCTCGACGGGGTTCCTCGACGAGGCCCGCGAGCGCGCCGAGGCCAACGTCGCGGCGCTCGCGCCCCGCGTCCGCGACGGGCAGTCGGTCGTCTTCGTCGAGCCCTCGGACGCGGTGATGTTTCAGGACGAGTACCTCGACCTGCTCGACGGCGACGAGGTCAGAGCGGTGTCGGCCGCCGCGTGCGGCGTCCTGGAGTACCTCGACGCCGGCCGCGTCGACGAGCGGCTGGCGTTCGACGCGCCCGCCGAGTCGCTCACCTACCACGGGCACTGTAACCAGAAGGCGACGAACAAGGACCACCACGCGGCCGGCGTGCTGCGGCGCGCCGGCTACGACGTGGACCCCCTCGACTCCTCCTGTTGCGGGATGGCGGGTTCGTTCGGTTACGAGTCCGAACACTACGACCTCTCGGCGGCGATCGGTCGGATCCTCTTCGACCAGGTCGACGAGAGCGACGGCGAGACGGTGACCGCGCCCGGGGCCTCCTGCCGGTCACAGCTCGGCGACCGCGACGCCGCGGCCGCGGCCCCGCCGCACCCCATCGAGAAGGTCGCCGAGGCGGTCGCCGGGCCCGCGCCCGACGCGACTGCGGACGCGACCGGCGCCGGCGCGCCGTCGCCGGCCGCCGTCGACGACTAGGCCGGGACCGGCGCTCGTCCCGCCTGGTTTCTACATCCGGACTCTGTCAAGCCCGGTCTGAACTAGTCGACTGCGGTGTCTGAATAAGTGATCGCAAAATTACTATAATCATTGTTTCCAGCAGATTTAATTAACGAGATTGCGATACGTCTGTCATGCCACCTCGTGGCAAACATAAAGCGCGGGCCCACTCACGTGTGGGCCTCCGGGGTATCGGACGCGGAGAGAACGGCCCTGCGGCGAAGGGAGGCGATCTCTGTGGCTGACCCGCTGCTCGTACTTCTGGCGTTGCTGCCGCTCGCGGCGATCGCGGTCATCATGGTCCTCCTCTATCAGCCGGCGACGATCACGATGCCTATCGCGTGGGTGATCGCGGCCGCGGCCGCGTACGTCGGCTGGGAGATGTCTCCGACGCTGATCGCGGCGGCGTCCATCCGCGGAGCGATGACGGCGACGCGGATCCTCGTCATCGTCTTCGGCGCGATACTGCTGTTGTACACGCTCAAGCAGTCTGGCGCGTTCGAGGTCATCAACGCCGGCTTCTCCTCGATCAGCGACGACAGGCGCGTCCAAGTCGTCCTGCTCGTGTTCCTCATGGGGTCGTTCATCGAGGGGGCGGCCGGGTTCGGGACGCCGGCCGCGATCGTCGGTCCGCTCCTCGTCGGCCTCGGCTTCCCGCCGCTGGCCGCGGTGGTGGTCGCCCTGACCGGGAACATCCTCGCGATCACCTTCGGCGCGGTCGGGACGCCGCTCATCATCGGGTTCGAAGACGTCGTCTTCGGGCAGGACCCGACCGAGGCCGGCACTGCGGCGTACCAGGTCGTCCAGAACGGCGGCTTCGAGAGCGTCGGCGCCTACGTCGCACAGATCGGGTTCTGGGCGGCCGTCATCCACGCCATCGTCGGCGTCGCGATCCCGTTCATCGGCGTGGCGATGATGACCCGGTTCTTCGGTGAGGAGCGCTCGCTCAAGCCCGCCATCGAAGTGCTACCGCTCACCCTGTTCGCGTGGGCCTCCTTCGTGGTCCCGTACCTCCTGACGGCGTACTTCCTCGGGCCGACGTTCCCCGGGCTACTGGGCGCGATGGTCGGCCTGCTCATCGTCGGTTCGACGCTCCGAGCGGGCTACTTCCTGCCGGACGAGGAGTGGGACTTCGGACCCCAAGAGCAGTGGCCCGACCACTGGATCGGGAAGATCGAACCGGGGACCGGCATGGGCGACACCAACACCAACCAGAAGATAGCGGCCGACGGCGGTACTAGCCGCTTCGAGGAGATGCACGGCCAGGACATGTCACTCGGCATGGCGTGGACTCCGTACGTCCTCGTCGCCGCCCTGCTGATCGTGACCCGGGTCGTCGGTCCCGTTCAGAGTTTCCTCTCGTCGACCGGCGTCATCACGTGGAACAACATCCTCGGGACGCCGTTCTCCGAGGGCGTCGAGATGCTCTACCTGCCCGGGTCGTTGTTCGTGCTGGTCGCGGTCGTGACGTACGGACTCCACGGAATGGACGCCGAGGGGATCAAAGACTCGTGGGGCGAAGCCGTCTCGAACATCATTCCGGCGGTGATCGCCCTCTGGTTCGCCGTCGCGACGGTAATGATCATGCAAAAGACCGGCGCGCCAGTCGTGGTCGAAAACGTTGAGACCGTCAACCTAGGCATGCTCCAGCTGTTGTCCGACGCCACGGCGAACCTCACCGGGCAGCTGTTCCCGTTCTTCTCGGGCTTCATCGGCGCGTTCGGCGCGTTCATCGCGGGCTCCAACACGGTCAGCGACATCCTGTTCGGCCTCTTCCAGTTCGAGGCGGCCCAGCAGATCGGGGCTCCGACCCAGATCGTGGTCGCCGCGCAGGCGGTCGGCGGCGCGATCGGGAACCTCATCGCCATCCACAACGTCGTCGCCGCGCTCACCGTCGTCGGTCTCATCGGCGAGGAGGGGCGCGTCATCCGACTGGAGCTGATACCGGTGCTGTACTACGGGGTTGCCACCGGTCTTATCACCCTGCTCCTCGCCTACGTGGTGGTCCCCGCGACCTTCTGAGGGAGCCGCGGACCCGGTTCCCTCGCTCGCGGTGGTTTCCGCATCCGCCGCCCGCCCGAATAATCATGCCGCTCGCGCCCGTGTTACGCCCATGGACCGCAACGCCGTGCGCCGCGCGTGGGACGAGGTCGCCGAGACGTACGCCGCCCGCCGGGACCCCGACGGTTCGGACGCGGCGCTGATCGACGACCTGCTCGACGCGCTGGCGAGCGATCCGGCGGTCGCGGCCGACGGGGGACCGCTCGTCCTCGACGTCGGCTGCGGCGACGGCGCGCGGACCCTCGCGAACCTCCCGCCGGACAGCGTCGGGGTCGACGTCTCCCGCCGGGGGCTCGACCTCGCCCGGGAGACCGTTCCGGACGCCCGGCTCGTCCACGGCGAGATGTCGGCGCTCCCGTTCGCGGCCGACCGCTTCGACGCGGTCACGGCGTACCACGCGGTGTTTCACGTCGAGCGCGAGCGCCATCCGGACGTGTACGACGAGTTCGCGCGCGTCCTCCGGCCCGGCGGTCGGCTCCTGCTGACCCTGCCGAGCGGCCGGTTCGAGACGGTCCGCCGCGGCTGGATGGGCGGCGAGATGTTCTTCTCCGCGCCCGGCCGCGAGCGGGCGCTCGACCAGCTCCGCGCGGCGGGGTTCTCCGACGTCGAGACGCGGACCGCGACCGACCCGCTGGGGAGCAGCACGGAGTTCGCGTTCGCGCGGCTGGCGGGCGAGCCCGACGAAACGCGGACGGCGCCGTGACCGACCCCGACGAGGTGCCCCACGACGTGCGCGCGAGCCTCGACCAGCTGCTCGCGGAGGCGCGAGCGGCCGCCCGGCGCGGCGACGCCGACACCGCGCGGGCGCTGCTCGACACCGCGGAGACGGTGGCGACGAACAAGCTCCCGCCCGGCGAGCGGCGCGACCGGGTCCGGTGGGGCTGCGCGGCCGCGCTCGACGCGCTCCCGAACGGGGACCTCGCGGCCGCGTACGCGGCGGCGACCGCGGACGTGATCGGTGGAGACGACGCCTAGCTTTTGCGTCTGACCGCCTCAGGTTGCGTACCCGCGTCGTCTCGCTACTACCCCTGCCTCTGGAGGTGCTGCCCGCGCTCAACACCGATCGTGGCGGTTAAAAAAGTCCCAAGCGTCGGAGTGAACCGCCGTCCGCTAGCGGTCCAGCGTCGTCGTGTCGTGTTTCTGCTTGTAGGACCCGCCGGAGCCGAAGGCGTCGACGTCGACGTGGTCGTAGTGGAACCGCTGTTCGATCTCGTGGTAAACGGGGAGGTTCGCCACGTCCTCCCAGTTGGCTTCCTCCATCGTGATGGCGGCCTCGTTGCGGATCTCCGTGTCTTCGTCGTTCGCGAGGGGGTTGTTCTCGATCCGCTCCCAGGCCTCGATCGCGCTCTGGGCCGCCTCGGTGTCGTTCGGCCAGTCGGCGTACATCTCTACCGGGCCCCCGGTCGGGTCCGACCGCGAGGGATCGAGGTGCTTGACGAACGCGTCCGGCGCCGCCCAGGGAACGTTCCACGCGAGCGTGAACGCTTCCACGTTGAGGGCTCGCACCCGTTCGAGCAGGGTTGAGAACGGCGCCTGCTCGATCTGCATGTCGATGTACGCGTTGGTCAGCTTGTCACGAAGCGTGTTCGCCACGCTCAGCCACGTACTCGACTGGTACTGGAGCCAGTCGAGTTCGTAGCGGTTGTTCGGGCCGTAGCCGGCCTCTTCCATCACCTGCCGCGCGCCTTCGAGGTCGGTCTGGTTGTACCCGTACGGGTAGTTCTCCGCTGCGTGCTGGTTGTACGCCTCCGCGCCGCCGGGATAGATGTTCGGCGACATCGAGTGGTACGCCGGCACCGCCCGGTTCTTGAACACCTGTTGGGCGATCGTCTGCTGGTTCATCGCGTGCGCCAGCGCCTGTCGCACGGGCTTCGGCACCGCCGGCATGTTGAACCCGATGTAGTAGTAGTTCAGCGTCGGGACACCGGTCGCAGCCAGTGACTCTCCGTTGCGGGCTTCGTACGTCCCACGCTGCCGGCCCTGCTCGTCCGTTCGGTCGATCGTGTAGTTGCTCGCGCTGAACTGGGAGGTCGGGATGGCAAACATATCAGCGTTCTGGTTCATCGCGTAGTTGAACCGCGCCGAGGGGTCCGCGATGATCTGCCAATGGATGCCGTCCACCTCAGGTCCACTGCCGTGGTAATCGTCGTACGCCGAGACCATCGCTTCCGTGCCGGACTGCCACTCCTCGAACTCGAAGGGTCCGGCGCCGATGGGGTTATCGGAGGCGAACGTGCCCTGGTCCATCTCGCCGTCGTACCCCTCGATGTCGCCGACGATACCCTCCGGATAGACGGCGAACTGGTTGTTCGCCATCACCTGGGTGGCCGACGCGAATGGGGCCGCGAGCGTGAACTCGAAGGTGTAGTCGTCGACGGCCTCCATCTGGAGGGTGCCGGAGACGTACGACCCGTCTTCCGTCTCCTCGTGAGCGATATTCACCGCGCTCAGGATGTCCGACGGCGCTTGGGAGTTCGGCGACGCAGCGAGCCGCTCCCACGCGTAGACGAAGTCCTGTGCCGTGACTTCATCACCGTTGTGATACGTGACACCCTCCTTGAGTTCGAAGGTGTACGTGAGGAAATCGTCGCTAACCGAGTAGTCGGCGGCTAAGCGAGACTCAACCGGAACACCGCCGTCCACCCAGTTCAGCAGTCCGTCGAAGATCTGCGTCGTGACCTCCGACGAGGCCGTGTCCGACGCCTGAACCGGATCGAGGGAACTCATCGTCGCGTTGATGAGCTGGAGTTCGTTCCCGGCGTCGCCGCCGTCTCCGCCGTCGTCCGACCCATCGTCCGTGTCGGTGTCCGTGTCCGACTCGTTCGTATCAGTCGCTGTCGGCTCGTCGCCGCCGGCACAACCCGCCAGTGCCGCACCAGTCGCCGCCGCACCAGTTGTTTTCAGAAAAGTCCGCCGCGAGGCGTCTGTGTCACCAGATCCCATGAAAAGGCCCATGGAGGTGATGTGTAAAAATATCCACAAATGGGCAACGATGTAGACTATTGAAAAATTTATGTGCGATAAGAAGTAGCACACCACACATCGATGGCCAAATGGAACTACTTCCTCCGTCGGCTACTCCTCTCGATACCCGTACTCATCTTGGGGACGACGGTGGCATTTCTGATCATCCGTGTCGGCCCGATCGATCCTGCGGCGGCAATTCTGGGACCGTCCGGTGACCCGACTGAGTACGAGCAGCTAAGAGAATCCCTGGGGCTAAACGACCCGCTGTGGGATCAGTATCTCGATTACATGTGGAATCTGTTCACCTTCGATCTCGGGCAGTCGTGGGTGATCAGTCCGGGTGACGACGCGTACGAACTCATCGCGTCGTACGCTCCCCGTACCCTGTGGCTCGGGTTCTGGTCGATCCTGATTCCGCTGTTCATCGGCATTCCGCTCGGATTCTACGCGGGGTTGAACCCCAACACGCTGAGCGACTACTTCGCCTCGTTCGGCGGGATTGTCTGGCGGGCAATGCCGAACTTCTGGCTCGCTATTATCCTCGTCTCCGTGCTCTCGCAGTCCCAGCAACTGTTCGGCTTCGAATGGCAGACGCTTCTCGTCGAGACGGATGTCGTGACGCCCCCGTCGATCGGGTTCCTTGGGGACCCGCTCAGCTTGATCACGTCGCCCGGAGAGACGTGGCCGGTCGTCCTCGCGGCGACAAAACAGATTCTCCCCGCCGCGCTGGTGCTCGGGTCGGCGTCGATGGGGAACGAGATGCGGATCGGCCGGACCGCAGTGTTAGAGACGGTGAACTCGAACTACATCGAAACCGCACGAGCGAAGGGAATGAGCCGGCGCAATATCGTCTGGAAGCACATCTTCCGAAACGCTCTGATCCCGCTGGTGCCGGTGATCACTGGAGAGGCGTTCCTGCTGATCGGTGGCTCCGTGCTGGTCGAGGTGGTGTTCGGGATCAACGGGATCGGCTACCTCTTCTTCCAGTCGGCGATTCAAGGTGACCTCCCGCTGGTCTCGTCGCTGCTGTTCGTGTTCATCCTGACGTTGGTTACACTCAACATCATCCAGGACCTGCTGTACACGGTGCTGGATCCCCGCGTTGGATTCGAGGATCAATAATTCATGTCCGCCGAACAAACGGCAACGACAGCGACGTACCGCGACCGAGTGCGTGACCACCCCGTTCCGTTCGTCCGATGGCTGGTGGGGGCGTTGCTCCTCCTTCTCGGCGAGGTCGGGGCAGTGTTCTCTTTCGTGCTGAGTGTAACGAACGACATCCTTCGGTTCGCCCTCGGGACTGCCCCGCTCTCAGGCGCGGTCAGTGTATCCCAGTCACTCCCGACGCTGATTTCGCGCGACGTCGTGCCGAACCAGGGTTACTACACCGGTGAAGAGTGGGTGGGCACGTTTCTCGGGCTGGAGCCGAAGTACGCCTGGCTCATCCGGGTCACCTTGGTGATCGTCTACGGGGCGGTCTGGTGTGGGTGGCTGTGGTTCGGCTACATCACGTTCCGCCGCCACTATCGCGTCGCGGACTGGACGCCGACGGATGATATCATCGACCGGCTCAGGAGCCACCAGTGGGGGAAGTTCGGGATGGTCATCGTTGCGTTGTTCCTCCTTTTGGCGCTGTTCGCGCCCGTCGTGAGCCCGACGACGATGGAGCAGAACATCCAGGACCCGTACTCCCACCAGATCCAGTACTTCTCCGAAGAGACCGGCGAGGTTCAGACCACGACGGCCGGAGCGGCGAACCGGCAGTCGACCTCCGTCGGCTCGGTCGCGCGCAACGTCGGCCCGTGGGAGTACGACAACTTCAATCGGTTCCACCCCTTCGGCACGCTGCCCTCGGGGAAGGACCTGTTCACGTTCCTCGCGTACGGGGCTCGCATCTCGCTGTTCATCGGCGTCAGCTCGATGCTCGGGGCGGGCGTCCTCGCGATGTCGTTCGCGATGATATCCTCGTTCTACAAGGGCGCCGTCGACTTGGCACTGGTCGTCACTAGCGACTCGATTCAGGCGTTACCCGTGCTGATGATTCTCATTCTAGCCGCGGTGGTGTTTTCAAACACTTGGATCGCGACGGTGTATAACGGGGCTTTGCTGTTCATCGCGCTGTTTACACTGATATACTGGCCGTATCTCTGGCGGGCAATCCGTGGGCCGTCGTTCCAAGTTGCCGAAGAGGAGTGGATAGACGCCGCGAAAAACTACGGGCAACATCCCGCGCAGATCATGCGTAAACACATGGCGCCCTACATCGTCGGGTACATGCTGATCTACGCCTCACTCACGCTCGGTGGGGTGATAATCTCCGTCGCAGGGCTTTCGTTCCTCGGACTCGGCATCACACCGCCAACGCCCGAGTGGGGACGAGCGATCAGTCTCGGACAGCCGTACGTCGCCTCCGCGTCGTGGCACATCTCGCTGATCCCGGGATTCTTGATCACGCTGGTCGTCACCGCGTTCAACGCGATGGGAGATGGGATCCGCGACGCGGTCGATCCACAGAGCGCCGAGGGCGACGAAGCGACCGCCGCCGCGGCCGGTGGGGGTGGCGCATGAGCAGAACCCCGGAACTCCGGTCGGATACCGTCGGTGCTGACGAAGCGATGCTCGCCGTGGAGGACCTCCAGACCGTGTTCCACACCGACAAGGAGACGGTTCGGGCGGTCGAGGGGATCAGCTTCGAGGTTCGAGAAGGCGAGACCGTCGGCATCGTCGGCGAGTCCGGTTCCGGCAAGAGCGTGACGGCGCGCTCGATCATGGGGCTGGTCGACGCCCCCGGGCGGATCGGGGACGACTCCTCGATCACGTTCAGGGGGCGTGAGCTGACCGGGATGACGGAAGACGAGTACCGGGAGGTGCGAGGCAGTGGGATCGCGATGGTGTTCCAAGACCCGCTCACCAGCCTGAACCCGGTGTACACGGTAGGAAACCAGATCAAAGAGACGCTGCGGGTCCATCAGGGGCTTCGAGGTGAGGCGGCCGACGAGGCGGCGATCGAGCTCCTCGAGTCGGTGAGCATCCCCGACGCCCGGCGGCGACTCGACGAGTACCCCCACCAGTTCTCCGGCGGGATGCGTCAGCGCGCGGTCATCGCGATGGCGCTGGCGTGTGACCCGGATCTGCTGATCTGCGACGAACCGACGACCGCGTTGGACGTGACGATTCAGGCACAGATCCTCGAGCTGCTTCAGGATCTTCAGGACGAGCGCGACCTCAGTATCATCTTCATCACCCACGACATGGGCGTGATCGCGGAGATCAGCGACTGGGTTAACGTGATGTACGCCGGCGAAATCGTGGAGTCCGGCCCTGTCGGAGAGATCTTTGAGAACCCCGCTCACCCGTACACGGAGGGGCTGCTGAAGAGCATTCCCGGCCGGTTCCCCGACGAGACGTACCTCAGAACGATTGAGGGGGACGTGCCGACACCGACGGAGGCGCCGAGCGACTGCCGGTTCCACCCGCGGTGTCCAAAGAAGTTCGACGCGTGCGAGGAGGTCCACCCCGCGCCGGTCGACGTCGAATCCGGGAGAACCGGTCACCAAGCAGCGTGTCTGTTGTACCCGGACGACTTGACTCGGGAGGCGGCGGTCGAGGAGCACAAACGACGGAGGGCGGATTCCGACACGGAGGTTGACAATGAGTAAAGTGAACACGACGCCCGAGCAAGCGCAGCGAGCGACGACTACCGACGACGACGTGCTGGTCAGCGTCCGCAACCTTCGGAAACACTACGGCGCGGACAGTTTTCTCTCGGACGACTCGGTAAAAGCCGTCGACGGGGTGAGCTTTGACATCCACCGCGGAGAGACGCTCGGGCTCGTCGGTGAATCCGGCTGTGGGAAGACCACGCTCGGACGGACGCTCGTCCGGTTGGAGACGCCCACGAGCGGCGAGATCCAGTTCGACGACACCGATATCACGACGCTTTCCGGAAGCGATCTCAAGCAGTGGCGACGTAACGCCCAAATGGTGTTTCAGGACCCCGACTCGAGTCTCAACGAGCGGATGACCGTCGGGGAGCTGATCCGCGACCCGCTCGACGTTCACGACTGGAAGACGAAAGCCGAACGCGACGAGCGGGTGCGCGAACTGCTGGAGAAGGTCGGACTCTCCGAGAATCACTACTTCCGGTACCCGCACCAGTTCTCCGGCGGCCAGCGCCAGCGTATCGGGATCGCTCGCGCGCTCGCGCTCGAACCCGAGTTCCTCGTGCTCGACGAGCCGGTCTCGGCGCTCGACGTGTCGGTCCAGGCCAAGATCCTCAACCTGCTTCGAGACCTCCAGTCCGACCTCGATCTGACGTACCTGCTGATCGCCCACGACCTCTCGGTCGTCCGCCACCTGGCTGACCGCGTCGCGGTGATGTACCTTGGCCACATCATGGAGCTCGGCGAGACCGAGCGGCTGTTCGAAAATCCCGCGAACCCGTACACTCACTCGCTACTGTCGGCGATACCCGAACCGGACCCCTACGCCGAGTCCGAACGGATCACGCTCCGCGGGGCGCCGCCGAGTCCGCGGAACCCGCCGGAGGGTTGTCCGTTCTCGACGCGCTGCCCGACGAAGATCCGTCCGGACGAGTACCGCTCCGTCGACGACGACGTGTGGCGGGCGATAGAGGAGCTCCGAGGGATCCTCAGAGAGCGGGCGCACACCGACCGCTCGATAACCGTGATCGCCCGCGAACTGCTCGGACTGGAGACGCGAATCTCCGATGTCGACGAGATTATCGAGGAGGTGTTCGGTGATGTCGACCTCTCGCCCGAGCTGTCGACCCATGTCGAGCGTGTCGTCCACGAGGTGAACAACGGGAACCCCGAAGCCGCTCAGAGCTACCTGAAACAGGAAATCGGCGGTCCGTGCGACACCGACACGCCCGAGTACTACACCGTCGACGACGACGGGCGGTCGAGCTACTGCCACCGCCACGCCCCGGAGTACGAACCGCCGTCTTCGACCCTCGACGCCGAGTGATGTCGACGGATCGGATGTCGCCGGTTGCGGTGTTCCTCTCCAAAACGATCGACGGCGTCGTCTACGCCGTCATCACGGCGGGAGCCGCGTCGCTCGTCGGGTTGGCCGTCGGGGCGCTCTTCGCGGAGCCGTTGGTCGTCCTCAAGTACCTGCTGTTCGTCGGCGGGTTCCTACAGGTCGGCGTCGGTATCGCACAGCTTTGGCCGAGCGACCCGTCGGACGTCCGAGAGTCGGCTCCCGACGAAGTCTCTCGGACGCAGCGGGTCGTCGACCGCCTCTCGCCGACCCGATGTCTCGGCCTCCCCGTCGGCCGGTACTTCGCTCTCGGTACGAAACGGTTCCTCTCGGGACTGGCGATCCTCCTCGTGTCGTTCGGACTGGAGGCAGTGCTTGGCGTCTGATGTCGTCGGGAGGTATTTAGGTGACATTTCCATATCTCGGATCATGCCTGAGCCGACTGAGGATCCCCCGACGAGCGTTGAGGCGCGGAAGGACGCGTGGCGCCGAACGTTACAGGAGATGGAATCGATCGCGTCTGAACTCGAGACGGAGGGGTGGGAGACCGTCGCGATTCCGGTCGGCCACGCCGCGCCCGAAGTCCCCGATGTCGGCGAAGAGGGGAGGTTTGGCTTCGTTCACGTGATCCCCGGCAACTACGAATCGGCGTTCCGGGAGGCGTTCGAAGCGGACGGGTTCGAGCGCTACGACGTGTTCCACCGGGATATCGGGGGGAAGGTGTTCTTCCTTCTCCAACTGCTCGACGCACCCTCACGGAACGCGATCCTACTCGCCGCGCAGTACGACAACCGACACGGACAGTCGCTCCGGCCGGTGACCGAGGAGGAAGGGGTGGTGTACACCCACGTCCAGAAACTCGACACCACTCATCTCGGCTCGTTCCGACACGACGAACCGGGGAAGTTCTTCCCCGAAGACTGAGCCGGCTATCGTCGGCCTAACACGGCGGTCCGTTCGCCCACGGAATCAGCCTATCTAACCGCTACCTTTGGCGACCCCTGACTTTTCACCGCCGAGCGCCTGAGTTAGTGTATGCGCGTCGCCTCCCTCCTCCCCTCCGCCACGGAGACGCTGTTCGCGCTCGGCGTCGAGCCGGTCGGCGTCTCCCACAGCTGCGACCACCCGCCGGCCGCCAGCGAGTTGCCGACGCTGACGAGCACGGTCGTCGACCACGCGGACCGCTCGGCGGCCGACATCGACGAACAGATGCGCGAGGTCGACGGCGCGGTGTACGACCTCGACGAGGCGCGGCTCGCCGCCCTGGAGCCGGACCTCCTCGTCACGCAGGCCACCTGCGACGTCTGCGCGGTCGACGCGAGCGAGGTCCGCGCGGCCGCCGCGCGCCTCGACCCCGAACCCGAGGTGCTCGCCTGCGACCCCCACTCGTTCGCCGACGCCCTCGACGACGTGGTGCGGATCGGCGAGGCGGTCGGCGAGGAGGCGGCCGCGAGCGACCTCCGCGCCGACCTCCGCGAGCGCGTCGACGCCGTCCGCGAGCGCGCCGAGCGCGCCGTCGCCGACGAGGGGCGCCCCCGGGCCGCCGTCCTCGACTGGACCGACCCGCCGATCCGCGCGGGCCACTGGGTGCGCGACATGGTCGAGATCGCGGGCGCCGACCCCGCCTTCCAGCCCGACGGCCCGTCCGAGCCGGTCGCGTGGGACGACGTCGTCGCCGCCGACCCCGAGGCCCTCGTCGTCGCGCCCTGCGGGTTCGAGCGGGAGCGCGCCGAGCGGGCGGTCGCCGACCTCGCCGCCCGTCCCGGCTTCGACGAGCTCGGTGCGGTCGCCGACGGTCGCGTCTACGCCGTCGACGGCAACGGCCTCTTCAATCGCCCGAGCCACCGGCTCGTCGACTCGCTGGAGGCGCTTTTCGCCTGCCTCCACCCCGACCACGCCGCGACGACGCCCGCCGCGCACGACCGGATCGGGCGCGTCGAGCGCGCGGAGACGCCATCAGCGCGCGCCGACGGCGGGTGACGCCGACCGCGGGCCGACGGTTCGGGTTCCGGCGACGCTCTTCGCGGCCACCGCTACCGAGACTGCTCCTCCTCGTCGGCGAGCTGTATTCCCCGCGCGACGACGTACATCAGCACGATACCGGTGCCGACGGCGAGGGTGAACTGCGTCACGACGACGAGGAACCCGCCGAGTATCGAGTTTCCGGCGACCAGCAGCGTGAGCAGGAACACGAGCAGCGCCAGCCCCCCGAACAACAGGATGAGTCCGGCGAGCGGGAAGACCTCTGCTCGGATCCGTCCCAGGTCCAGTTCCCCTGATTCCCGGTCGATAAACGGCGGTAACGACATGTAAATGGCGTCTACGCGTGGGGTTATGAAATGTCGGACCGCTCACACGGACAGCGAGCCGACGGGGGCCTCCCTCCCCTGTTCGCGCCTCGATGCGGCACGCGCCGGGCCAACCCGCGGGGCCGTCGGTCTCGGCGCGGACGGTCAGGTCTCGGCGCGCCCGCGCAGCCCCGACAGCGTCGCCGCCTCGCGGAGGTCGTCGACCGTACAGTACCACGCGCCGCGCACGCCGTTCAGGTCGTTCTCGACGGGGCTATCGAGGGGTCTCAGCTCGTCGAGCTCGAAGACGACCACGACGCGCTCGTCGGAGAACGGGTCGATGAGGTCCCGCCAGTCGCCCGCGTCCATCGGGCCCGGCTCGCCGCGCGTCTGCTCGGTCCGGGCGACGACGCGGGCGTAGTGCGTGACCGCCGACACCGGCGCGGTCCGGTAGAAGGCCACGTAGTCGAAGTCGGCGCGGGTGCGGTCGTACGACCGCGGCGCGGGGTAGAACCCGTCGCGACAGCGCTCGAAGGTGTCCGGCTGCGTCGCGACGACGCAGACCCGGGCGTCGTCGGGCGCGTCGTCCTCGGGGGCGTCCGCCGCGAACCGATCGAGGTCCATGCGCCCGCTCGGGGGCGAGCGCGGATATATCCCCGCTCGGCTCGTATCCGGTGGCAATGGCACGGAGCGCGGCGAGCGCGAGCGGCGGTCCCCGCGAGCGCGACGAGACGCGGGACGAGAGCGACGGCGTATCGACGGCGGCGGCGACTGGCCCGCCCGCCCTCTCGGTCGAGCGGCTCACGAAGCGGTTCGGCGACGGCGACGACGCGGTGACCGCGGTCGACGACGTGAGCCTCGCCGTCGAGCGCGGGTCGATCGTCGGCCTGCTCGGCCCCAACGGCGCGGGGAAGACGACGCTGATCAAGTGCGCGCTCGGCATCGTCATCCCCGACGCGGGGTCGGTGCGGGTGTTCGGCAACGACGTGCGCGACGGCCGCCGGGCCGCCTACGCCGACGTGGACGCGATGTTGGAGGGCGCGCGAAACGACTACTGGCGGCTCACGGTCCAGGAGAACCTCCGCTACTTCGCGACGATAAGCGGGGTCGACCCCGACTCCGTCGCGGGGCGTCACGACCGGTTGCTCGACCGGCTCGACCTGGCCGACAAGGCGGACACGCCGGTCCGCGAGCTCTCGCGCGGCATGAAACAGAAGGTGTCGCTGGCGAGCGTACTGGCGGGCGGCGCGGAGCTGGTCTTCTTGGACGAGCCGACGCTCGGACTCGACGTCGAGAGCGCGCGGACGCTCCGGGCTGAGCTGCGCCGGCTCGCCGTCGAGGAGGGGCTCACCATCGTCGTCAGCAGCCACGACATGACGACGATCGAGGCGGTGTGCGACCGCGTCGTCATGCTGTCGAACGGCCGGATCGTCGCCGACGACACCGTCGCGGCGCTGCTCGGCGCGGCCGACGGCGACGCCGTCCGCGTGGCGAGCCCGGACCTCGACGGGGAGACGGTCGCCGACCTGCGCGAGCGGTTCGACGTGCGGACGGTCGACCGCGAGTCGCGGCCGCCGGCGGTGACGGTCGTCGCGGGCGGCGACCGGCTGTACGAGCTGATGGACGCGCTCCGCGCGGCCGGCGTCACCGTCTCGGACGTCCGTACCGTCCAGCCCGACCTCGAGGACGTGTTCCTCGAACGCACGGGCGTCGCGGGCGAGGCCGGACTCGGAGGCGGGTCGCGGTGAGCGCGGACGCGTCGCGCACGGACGGGACGGCCGCGGGCGGATCGACCGGTACCGACCACGCGGCCGTCGACGAGGAGCCCCGCCCGGCCACCTACTACCACCTCGCGCGAGCGGTGTTGTACCGGGAGTACCTGATATTCGTGCGGTATCCGGCCAACGCGATCGGGGGGGTCGTAGTCTCGCTGTTCTTCTTCGCCGCGCTGTTCCTCGGCGGCCAACTCCTCGCGGGCCAGGCGCTGACGGACTCGATCGAGGGGATCGTCGTCGGCTACTTCCTGTGGACGCTGTCGGTGGGCGCGTACTCGTCGGTGTCGAACGACATCGGTAGCGAGGTACAGTGGGGCACCTTAGAGCGCCACATCACCACCCCGTTCGGCTTCGCGCCCGTCGCGCTGTTGAAGGGGATCGCGAAGGTGGTGCGGACGTTCCTCACGAGCGCCGTCATCCTCGCGCTGATGCTCGTCATCACGGGGACGCAGCTCAGCCTCGCGCCGCTGACGGTGGTCGTCGTCGCCGGGCTGTCGATCACCTCGGTGCTCGGGCTCGGCTTCGCCGCCGGCGGCGTGACGGTCCTCTACAAGCAGATCGGCAACTGGCTCAACCTCTTACAGTTCGGCTTCGTCGCGCTGATCTCGGCGCCCGTCTTCGACCTGCCGTGGACGCGCGTGCTCCCGTTGGCGCACGGCAGCGCCATGCTCCAGCGGGTGATGGTCGACGGCGTCCGGCTCTGGGAGTTCCCCCTGACCGACTTGGCGCTGCTCGTCGCCGTCGCCGTCGGCTACCTGGTCGGCGGGTACCTCGTGTTCGAGTACGCGACGGCGCGGGCGCGGCGGCTCGGCGTGCTCGGCGACTACTGACCGACGCGTCGCCGTCCGCGGCGCGTCGGGGTTCGATTCGCGGGCGATTCGACACGCCCGACGGGCAGTTCTAGCCCGACGCGTCCTCGGCCGTCACCACGGCGTAGATCAGCGCCACCGGGATCGCCGCGCCGAGCGCGCCGGTCGGGATCAGCGCCGTCGACGCGCCGACCGCGACCAACAGCCCGACCGCCACGCCGGCCGCCGCGAGGCCGGTGAGGAACACCGCTGCGGTTCTCCGCATACCCGATCGACGTCCCCGGGTCCACATGGACGTGTCGCTCCCGGCCCCGCGGAGCGAGACCGCGCTTCGCTACCGGTCCTCGTCCGGCTCCGCGGCGAGCGCCTCGTCGCGCAACTCGCGACAGCGCTCGCCCGCGACCGCCAGCTCCGGGACGGGCGTCGGGGTCCCGTCCGCGTCGACGGCGACGAACACGAAGTACGACTCCGTGGTGAGCTCGCGCTCGCCCGTGCGCGGCGACTCGCGGTACGCGCGGATCCGCGTCCGGAGGCTCGTCCGCCCGACCGCGTACACGTACGACTCGACGACGCAGGTGTCGCCCTGCGGTACCGGCCGCTTGAAGTCGAGCGCGTTGATCTTGGCGGTGACACAGGTCTCGCCGGCGGCGCGCATCGCGGACATCGCGCCGATCTCGTCCATCCACTTGACGACGTTCCCCCCGTGGGCCGACGCGTAGTTGTTCGTGTGGGTGGGCTGGACGCGCTGGCGGTTCTCGATGTACGTGTCGCTGACGCTGGGCATGCTCGCCCGTGGCGCGGCCGCGGGAAAAACACCGGTCCTCGGTCGTGCGGGCCTCGCGACGCCCGCTCCGGGGAGTCCGGCTCGCCCGTCTCGCGGGCCTCGCCGGCACGTCAAATTATCGAGCCGTGTAATTTGACCTTCACTCCTAAATAGGGCTGTTGGCTCCGCTCAAACAACG
>NZ_NEWI01000170.1:0-4830 GCF_002135005.1 Halorubrum sp. SD612
GTAGAACTCCGACTCCGCGCGCGTCGAGTACTGCGGCCCCTCGATACAGACGTAGGTGCCGCCCTTCACGACGTTCGCGGCGTCGTCGCCGTCGCCGCCCGCGGCCGACTCCGCGGCCTCGGTGAGGTGGTCGACCAGTTCGGGGCTGTACGGGTCGGCGAACGGCTGGTGGACGACGACGCCGTCGCCGTAGAAGGAGAGGTCGCGACCCTTCGTCCGGTCGTAGATCTGGTCCGGGACGACGAGCGTGCCGGGCTCCAGCTCCTCCTTGAGGCTGCCGACCGCGTTCGACGCGAAGATGTGCGTGACGCCCGCCTTTTTCAAGGCGTACATGTTCGCGCGGTACGGGAGGTCCGTGGGGGAGACGCCGTGCTCCGAGCCGTGGCGCGGGAGGAACGCGGCCTCGCGGCCCGTGTCGCCGAACTCGCCGATCGTCACGGCGTCGCTCGGCTCGCCGTACGGCGTGTCGAACTCGACCTCCCGCACGTCGTTCAGGGGGAGCGCCTCGTAGATGCCGCTGCCGCCGATGAATCCGATGGTTCCCATACCCGGAGTGCGCCCGCTCGCTACTTATAAGGACTGAACCCGGCCGACCGTTCCTGGCGCGGGCGACGCGCGGTCGAAGGGCCTCACAGCAGCCACCGAACCGCCGCCAGCGCGACCGCGCTCACGACGAGCAGGTGGACCAACACCGCGCCGACCGGCGCGGCGCCCACCGCGCGCATGTCCTCGACCCGGATCGAGAGGCCGAGGCCGACGAACGCCAGCGCGAACAGCGCGTCCGAGACGCGGCCGATCGACGCCAGCGCGGCGGGCGAGAGCAGCCCGCTGTTCGCGACCGCCGCGACGGCGAGGAACCCGAGCAGGAACTTCGGGAACTCCGCCCAGAGGCGTCGGACGCCCGGGTCGGCGGCCGAGCGCGCGGTGTACGCGACCGAGTACGCGACCGCGACGCCGCCCAAAAGCGAGTTGCGCGCCAGCTTCGTCACGGTCGCCCACTGGCCCGCCTCGGGGGAGTGCGCGAACCCCGCGGCCGCGACGGGCCCGGTCGAGAACATGCTCACGCCCGCCCAGACGCCGAACTGCCGGCCGGTCAGACCGAGCCACTCGCCCGCGAGCGGGAACGCGACGAGCGTCGCGGCGTCGAACAGCAGGATCGTCGCGGCCGCGAAGGTGATCGCGGCCCCGCGCGCGTCGAGCACTCTGCCGATCGCGACGACCGCGGAGACCCCGCAGATGCTCGCGCCGGCCGCCAACAGCGAGGAGGTGGGCGATCCGATCCGGAAGAGGACGCGCGCGACGACCTCCGCGAACAGGAGGCCGCCGGCGACGAACGCGGCCACCAGCCCGAGGACGGTCGGGCCGGCGGCGAGGAACTCCTCGACCGCGACCGCCGCCCCGAGCAGCACGATCCCGGTCTCCAAGAACAGCTTGTCGACGCTCGCGCCGGGCTCCGCGATCTCCGGGATCCCGACGGTGTTGCCCAGCGCCACGCCGAGCGCGACGGCGACGACGAGCGGCTGGAGGCCGGGGACCGCGTCCGCGACGAGCGTCGCCGCGACCGCGCCGCCGGCGAGCAGCGCGACCCCCGGCAGGTACGCTCGGACCGCCTCGGCGACCCCCGTCACAGCGCCTGCCCGACGAGGTGCGCGGCGACGATACCGAGGCCCAGCGCGAGCGCCTGCCAGCCGCGGTCGAGCGCGGTCCAGCGGTCGACGAGGCCGGCGGAACCGCCGGTCGAGCGCTCGGTCCCGGATCCCTCGCCGCGGTTCGATTCCATGGCGGCGGATCGGCCGGGGCGTACTTACCGATGTCGCTCGCCGACCCCGGTCAGTCGTCGGCCTCGGCCGCGACCCTGTCGTCGTCCGCCTCGCCGTTCGACTCTGTCTCGCCGTTCGCCTCCGCTTCGTCGTTCGCCTCCGCCTCGACCGCGTCGTCCGGGCGCGGGAAGTTCTCGATCGTCGCCTCGCGGAAGGCCGCCTCGTCGAACGCGTACTCCTCGTCGAAGAAGTCGAGGACCGTCTCGATGTCCGTCATCGCGTTCTTCAGCGCGGTCGACGCGCCCGGCGAGGGCGTGATGTTGAATAAGATTCCGTCCTCGACGATCTTCGCCTCGCCCATGTCCAGTTCCTTGTTCTCGGTGTCGACGATCTGGGGGCGCACGCCGCCGTACCCCTTCGCGCGGTCGATGTCGTCGACGTCGACGCTCGGCACGACCTTCTGGACGTTCGGGAGGAACGCCCGCTTCCCGACCGCGGGGAGGTCGTACACGAGGTTACGCACGACGTACGGGAAGAGGATCCTGTCCGAGAGGATGTTGACGTAGCTCAGCACGGAGTCGGGGTTGAAGCCGAACACGTCGACGAAGTCGCTCACCGTCGAGAGGTGGCCGCGTTCCAGGGCGGGCACGAGCTTCGCCGTCGGCCCGAACCGGGTGACGCTCCCGTCGTGGACGTCGGCGTCGCCGTGGACCGCCGCGAACGGGAGCTTCTTCATCTGGAGCGTGTACACCTTCCCGTTCAGCAGGTCGTCCGCGAGGAAGAAGCTCCCCGCGACCGGAAGCAGCGACATCCCCTCGCCGTACCCCATCTCCTTGGCGAACTGGAGGCTGTGGGACCCGGCCGCGACGACGACCGCCTCGGCGTCGAAGTCGCCGTCGTCCGTCTCGACGGTGAACCCGTCGCCCCGGTCGTCGACGCCCGTCACCGTCGTCCCGAGGTGGACGGAGACGCCCGCCTCCTCGCGGGCGGCGTCGACGAACGACTCCGCGACCGCGCCGTAGTCGACGACGTAGCCGTCGGGCGTCTGGAGCGCCTTCAGCTCGGTGCCGGGATCGCGCCCCTCGACGACCTTCGGCTCCAGCTCCGCGATCTCCTTGCGGCCGATCTCGCGCAGCTTCGGGAACAGGTCGCCGAACCCCTCCTCGCGGTAGCGCTCCTCCAGCTTGGCGACCTCCTCGTCGCCGACCCCGAGGACCATCTTGCTCCGCTTGCTGTGCATCTCGCGGTCGGGGTCCGACCCCTCGAGGTAGCCCGCGAGCAGCTCCGCGCCCTCCTTGACCTCCTCGGCCTTCTCGAGGGTGTAGTTCGTCTCGATGTCCCCGAAGTGGAGCGTCTGGGAGTTGTTCGTCCGGTGGGAGTTGATCGCCGCGATCTCCCGTTCCTTCTCGATCAGCGTGACGTCGTCGACGTCGGTGAACTTCGCGACCGTGTACAGCAGCGACGCCCCGCTTATCCCCCCGCCGATGATTACGAGATCGGTGTCAGACATGCGTGGTGAAAGCTCACCTCCCCAGACGACCTCCCCCGTTAACCCTCTTACCATCCTCGCGCGAAATCGAGCGGTAGAAGCCCTACGAACGTCGATTACAATAACGACGATCGTCGAATGGCTGTCGGTCCCGCATTCGGGCCGCTCCCGCCTACTCGTCCCGCGCGGCGCGGTACCGCTCGCGGACCGCCGCGAACAGTTCCCTCCCGGCCTCGGTCCGGAGCCGCGGCTCGGCCGTCGCGAAGAACTCGTCTAAGTCGTCGTACTCGCGGAACGCGTCGGGCTCGCCCCGCTCCGGGTCGTACCGGTCGTCCCGCTCGTACAGCAGGGCCTGGAGACAGACGTCGAGCAGGTCGCAGTCCTTGACGAGGACCGCCTCCGGCGAGTCGCGGGCCTCGTACGCCTCCCACGCGTCCCGGACGCGCTCCGGGAGCGGTCCGGCGAGGTCGCGCATCGCCTCGCGCTCGGCGGCCTCCTTGGCCTCGCGGTCGACCGCGTCCGCGGTCGAGTCGGCGCGCGTCGCGGCGTCTCCCGTCTCGGCCTCCGCGGCGTCGTGGACGACGGCGAGCCGCAGGGCGCGGTCGAGGTCGACGTCCGGAAGCTCCTCGCGGAACCGGTCGCCGAGCGCCAACACGAGGTACGCGACCCCCCACGAGTGGGCGGCGACCGACTCGGGCTCGTCGACCCCGCGGAGCTGCCAGCCCGTGCGCCGCTCGTCTTTCAGGTCGTAGGTCGCGAGAACGGCGTCGAGGGCGTCGTCGCGGTCGTCGAGGGCGTCGTCGCGGTCGTCGAGGGCGTCGTCGCGGTCGCCGAGGGCGTCGTTCTCGGCGTCGCGCTGTTCCTCGGCCATCGCTCCGGCCCGCTACTCGGCGAGCGCCCAGGCCTCGTCGCCGACCGGCTCGGCCACGTCCCGGCGCACCATCTCGTCGATGACCTCGTCGAGGCGGTCGGGCTGGGCGACCTCCATCTCGATCCGACCGATGCCGTGGAACTCCTCCAGGTAGTGACGCAGATCCTCCCGCGAGAACGCCGACTCGTCGGCGCGCTCCATCGCCCCCTCGGTGAGGTCGATCATGTCTTCGAGGAAGTTCCACGGGTAGACGACCCACGTCCACTGTTCGAGCCGCTCGCCCACGAAGTCGGGCTGGAACTCCGAGGTGCCGAGCAGCTGGAGCGTCGCGGTGCGGACCGCGCCCGCGTCGCGCTCCTCGACGTACTCCTCGGCGCGGCGGATCGAGCCGCCGGTGTCGGCGATGTCGTCGATGATGAGGACGTTCTTCCCCTCGACGCTCCCCTCCGGCATCGGGTAGCGGATCTGGGGCTCGTCGCTCTTCTCGGCGGCGCCGACGTAGTGTTCCATCTTGAGGCTGGTGAGGTCGTTGAGCCCGAGGAAGTCACAGATACACCGCCCCGCGAACCAGCCCCCGCGGGCCAGGGCGACGACCACGTCCGGCTCGAAGTCGGCCCGCTTCACCGCGTCGGAGACGTTGCGGCAGAGCCCGTAGATGTACTCCCAGTTGGTGAGCGTGCAGTCGAAGTCGTCCGGGAGGTCGCTCATAC
>NZ_NEWI01000171.1:0-4786 GCF_002135005.1 Halorubrum sp. SD612
CCAGTACGACAACCTCTGGCCGTACCTGCGCGACCTCTACCGGACGCCGGGCGTCGCCGAGACGGTGAACATGGACCACATCAAGGAGCACTACTACACCACGCACCCCGACGTGACGCCCTCGGGGATCGTCGCGCGCGGCCCCGACCTCGACTTCGAGGCCGACCACGACCGCGACCGGCTCGCGGGCGCGCCGCCGGCGCCGACCGCCGACGACTGAGCCGCGAGCGGGTCGTCAAAGAGAACGGAAAGGAGGAGGAGGCGGTCGGCGCGGCTATCCTTCCATCCCGCCGAACGAGAGGCCGTCCTCGACGGAGCGCTGCGCCGCGAAGTAGACGATCGCGACCGGCAGCGCGAACAGGTTCGCGAACGCCGCGAACCGCGTCCACGGGGTCGAGAACCGGCCCTCGGTCGCGATGTTGTACAGCTCCACCGAGAGCGGGTAGTTCTCGGGACGCAGCAGCGTCTGCGCGATGATGAACTCGTTCCAGCCGGCGAGCCAGACGAAGATCAGGACGACGGCGAGCCCCGGCTTCGTCAGCGGGAGGATGACCTCCCGGATCGTGTCGAGGAAGCTCGCGCCGTCGACCATCGCCGCCTCCTCGTAGGAGACGGGGATGTTGTCCATGTACGTCTTCAGCAGCCACGTGTTGAACGGGATCGCCCCCGCGGCGTAGAACAGCCCGAGGACGAACAGGTTGTTCGTCAGGCCGTACGAGCTGAACAGCGAGTACAGCGCCACGAGCGTCGCGATCGACAGCCCGGCGCCGATCTGCGTGAACAGGACGTAGCCGTAGAGGATCCGCTTGCGGCCGAGGAACTGCCGGCGCGAGAACGCGTACGCGCCGGGGACGATCATCGCGAACCCGGCGGCGATCGTCACGCTGACGATGTAGAGGCTGTTGAACACCGCGCCGGGCCCGGTCTCGGTCCCGGCCCACCGGAAGCTCACCAGTCCGCCGCTCCCCCCGAGGACGAGCTGGGGGTACCCCCAGTCGCCCTCGACGAAGAAGAAGTCGGACTCGAAGACGACCCAGTGGTACGCGCCGAGGTTGTACGTCGACGGGTCCGGGAAGATGCCGCTGGTCGTGAACAGCCGCGTTCCCTCCGCCAGCGACGCGGCGAAGATCCAGAACAGCGGGAACAGAAGCACCAACACCATCGCGAGCCCGAACAGCGTCATCAGGACGCTCTTCGCGACGTCCCACGGGGTGCGCTTCTCCGTGCGGAGGTCGTAGATCGCCCGCTGGATCGTGACGACGAAGCGCTTCGGCGCGGTCGCGAACGCGACCAGCTTGGCGGCGACGAACGCCGCGAACGAGCGGATCGCGCTCATTCGTCACCCACCCCCTCTGCGAGGCCGCCGTAGCGCACGGCGACGTACATGAACAGCCCGACGAAGGCGATGGCGACGATCAGTATCGCCGCCGAGAGCCCGAACTCGTTGAAGCTGATCGCCTCCCGGTAGCCGTACACGATGATCAGCTCGTTCTGTCTCGCCGGGCCGCCCTGGTTGAATACCCACGGGATCAGGAACTGCTGGAACGACGTCGCCGCGGTGAGGATCGAGGCGAAAAGCACCGGCCCCTTGATCGCGGGCAGCGTCACCGTCCGGAACCGGTGGAGGAACCCGGCGCCGTCGACCATCGCCGCCTCGTGGAGCGACTTGGGCACGTCCTGAAGCGCGCTCACGATGATGATCACCATGAACGGGTACGCAAGCCACACCTCCGTGGTGACGTACGCGAAGAAGGCCTCCCAGCGGCCGCTGAGGAAGCCGATCGGCACGTCGAAAAGCAGGACCTGCGGCGCCGACAGCGCCGACATGAACTCGTTGTACCGGCCGAGCAGCGTGTTGAACACGCCGAATCGGGCGTCGCTGAACATCCCGCGCCAGACGGTGATCGTGAAGATGCCGGGGAACCCCAGCGGGACGATCACCGCCGCGCGCATGTAGCGCTTGCCGACGACCCGCGCGTGGTTCAAGAGGAGCGCGATACCGACGGCGACGAACACCTTGACCACGAGCGAGACGGCGACGAACAGCCACGTCGTCGACATCGACGTCCAGAACTGCGGGTCCGCCAGCAGCTGCGCGTAGTTCGCGAGCCCGATCAGCTCCGCGCCGCCGCCGATGACCGACCCGGCGAACGTCGCGTCGGTCAGCGAGATGTAAAACAGGTAGACGATCGGGTACAGCATGAAACTCGAAAAGAGGATCGCGCCGGGGAGGACCAGGAGGAGCCCCCAGTCGCGGCCGGAGAACGGCAGCGCTGACCGGAGCCGCGAGAGCCCGCCGCCGACGTCGAGTTGTGAAGAGGCCATGGTGGGTCGAGGAGAGACCGCCTACTGGTTCTCCCGGATCTCCGACGCGGCCTGGTCGAGGGCCGGGCCGCTCTCCTGATCGCCGTTGAAGACGCGGGTCAGCGCCTCGGTGAGCGGCGTCCAGACGGCGTTCATGTTCGGGTGGGTCGGGATGGGGACGCCGTGGTCGACCTGCTGCGCGAACGCCTGAACGTCCTCGGAGAGGTTCCCGTCCTCCACGACCGAGGAGAGCACGGGGATGTACCCCTGCTCCTCGGCGTTGGTCTCGATGACCTCCTCGTTGGTAGTGTACCACTCCGCGAGCCCGGTCGCGGCGTCGACCGCGCTCTGGTCGGCGTCCGACAGCATCGCGCTGAAGTAGAACGTCTGGATGCCGGAGTAGGTCCGCGGGTTGTTGCCGTCGACGGTGGGCAGGGTCGTGACGCCGAGGTTCTCGACCTCGCTCTGGAGGTTCGCGATCTCCCACGGCCCGTTGATCGCGAACGGCGCGGCGCCGTCGGCGAACGCGACGATCTGCGACTCGTAGCCGGGGTCGGCCGGGACGTAGCCGAACAGCCGTTCGAGCGCGTCCATCCCCCGCTTACACGCGTCGCTGTCGAGGTCGTTCTCGAGGCTCTCGGTGTCGAAGATGTCCCCGCCGTACGCCTGAATGAACCCGCTGGCGAAGTACGGGTCGGTGACGGGGTACGAGAGGCCGTACTCGCCGTTCTCGGGGTTGTGGTACTCGTCCATCACCGAGATCATGTCCTCGAGCGTCTCGGGCGGCTCGTCGACCATGTCCTCGTTGTAGAACAGCGCGACGGTCTCCGAGGCGAACGGGAGCCCGTGGAGCGCGCCGTCGAACTGGACGGCTTCTTGCGCGGTCTCCGTGAAGACGTCGAGCGAGGCGTCGACGTCGTCGCTCGCGTCGTAGAGGAACGGCGGCTCCTCGCGGACCGCGAACCGGCCGATCCAGTCGTGCGCCCAGATCCACGAGTCGGGGCCCTCGCCCGACGGGATGGCGGTCTCGAGCTGCTGGTCGAGTTCGCCGCCGGGCTCGTTCTTCTCGATCGTGTTGGGACTCTGGGACTCGTACTGGTCGATGTACGAGGACATGGCCTCGTCCTCGCCGTCGGAGAGGTCGGTCCACAGGGTCGCGGTCCCGCCGCTCTCGCCGTCGGAACCGTCCGACCCGTCGCCGCCGTCGGAACCGTCCGACCCGTCGCCGCCGGTGCTGATACAGCCCGCGAGGCCCGCGAGCGCAGTCGTTCCCCCCATCGCCTTGAGCAGCGTTCTACGTTTCTCGTTCATGTGACTAGAACAAATGATGAATTATATTTTCATACATTTAGTGTTTGGGGTACATCCCGATCGATCCGGATCGATCCGCGTCGACGGTGCGACTCGACGATCGACTTGATCGACGCGGTCAGGCGAATATTTGAGAAGAGATTATTCACCAAATATCAGGAAAACAGCAAAGAACTCATATGCCAGTGGGACCGTTATCAGGGAAATGGCACGCGTCACGCTCGATACGCTCCGGAAGGAGTTCGACCGGGGAACCATCGTCGCCGTCAACGACCTCGACCTGGAGATCGACGACGGCGAGTTCGTGACCGTGGTCGGGCCGTCCGGGTGCGGGAAGACGACGACGCTCCGGATGGTCGCGGGGCTCGAAGAGCCCACCTCGGGCACCGTCAGCTTCGACGACGATGACGTCACCGACATCCACGCGAAGGAGCGCCCGGTCGCGATGGTGTTCCAGAACTACGCGTTGTACCCGCACAAGACGGTCCGCGAGAACATGGCGTTCGGGCTCAAGATGAGCACCGACATGGCGAAGGAGGAACGTCACGAGCGCGTCCGCGAGATGGCGGAGATGATGGGCATCGAGGACCTCCTCGACGACAAGCCGGACGAGCTCTCCGGCGGGCAGAAGCAGCGCGTCGCGCTCGGCCGCGCCATCGCGCGCGAGCCCGAGGTGTTCCTCTTCGACGAGCCGCTCTCGAACCTCGACGCGAAGCTCCGCACCGAGATGCGCGCCGAGATCCAGAAGCTCCAGAAGGAGTTCGGCGTCACCGCGATGTACGTCACCCACGACCAGGAGGAGGCGATGACGATGGGCGACCGCCTCGCGATCCTCAACGACGGCGAGCTCCAGCAGGTCGGCGAGCCCACCGAGGTGTACCAGAACCCCGTCAACGAGTTCGTCGCCGGCTTCATCGGCTCGCCGTCGATGAACTTCGTCGACGTCGACGTGGAGACGGACGGCAGCGGCGCGACGGTCCGGAACGAGGACGCCGGGTTCGAACTCGACCTCTCCGCGGAGTACGTCCGGGGCCACGACCTCCGGAACGGCCGGTACACGCTGGGGATCCGCCCGGAGAACATCGTCCTCGACGAGTCGCCGACCGGCGGCGAGAACCTGCGCTCGACCGTCGAGGTGGTCGAGCCCATCGGCTCCGACAACTACGTGCAC
>NZ_NEWI01000172.1:0-4754 GCF_002135005.1 Halorubrum sp. SD612
TCGTCGAGCTCGGCGGCACCTGCTCCGGCTGCGGTATCTCGAACATCACCGCCGACAACATCCGCCGCGACCTCATCATGGACTTCGACGAGGTCGACAACGTGACGGTGCGGACCGCCTCCTCCGGCGATCAGGGCGCCTCGACGGTCGAGGGCGGTCGCGGCGGCGAGCTCCGCCACGAGACCGACTCCGCGAATCACTTCTGAACGCGGCGGGCCGTCCCGCCGCGAGGCCTCTCGATTCCGCCGCCTCTCTTATAGCGACGTGAACGGCAGCGACGCGAGCGAATCGGGGCCGTAGTCGAGCGCGTCGGCCTGCGAGACGCCGTCCGGCGTCACGAGGTCGACGACCCGCGGCGCGTTCCCGGCCGCGCCCTCGCGCGCGCCGCCGAAGACGAAGGTCCCGGCCTCTTCGGCGACCGCGCGCAAGTTGCCGCGGTCCTCCGAGCCGACGACCGGCGCCACCTCCCAGCCAGAGATGTCGCCGCCGACCGCGGACTTCGGCACCGAGACGACGGCCGTGTTCGACTCGAAGCTCACGAACACCTCCGGCGTGCCGAGGTCTCCGCCGTCGGCGTCGGTGATCCCTTTCGCGAAGCCGCTGGCGTCGATCCGGTACTGCCACGGCGCGCCGAACTCGGCGGTGAGCCCGAGATCGTCCAGCGCGCTCGTGCGGCCGCCGTTCGCGTCGGGATCGCGCAAGTAGACGAGGAAGTAGTGCGGCGAGAAGTCGCCGCCGAACGCGTCGTAGAGGTTCTCAACCTCGAATGCGAACCGGTACTCTTTCTCGGTCTCTAAGACGCGGAATGAGCGCAGATCGAACGCGCCGTCTCGGAACGCACCGTCCGTCGGGTAGACGTACTCGCCGGGCCCGTCGTCGTCGCGCTTCGGGTCGGTCAGCTCGGCGACGACGTCGCCGGGAGCGACGGTAACCGTCTCCGTGGCGAGCTCCTCGTCGGTCTCCGGGTCGCGAACGGCGACGTCGTAGGTGCCGATCGCCGTGATCCGGTAGCCGAGTTCGACCGTCTCGTCCGTCGCGTTCGGCGGGAGCCGGACGTTGGCGAGCGTCTCGACCTCGCCGTCGACGACGATCTCGACGTTCGTGCCGCCCACGAACCCGGCGTCGTTCGACCCCGTCCCCGCGATGAACGACTCGTCGAGGTCGGCCTCCTCCGCGATCTCGATCGAGATGTCCTGTTCCGGCGGCTCGTACTCCGGGAGTCGACCGATCTCGCGGCCCCGCGCCGGACGGAACCTGACAGCAGTTCCGCCGCTCGGCGCGAGCGACGCGAGCAGCGTCGTGCTCGGGGTGACGATCGCCTCGTCGATCCGGACCCCGGTCGGGTCGGCGTCGACGCCTCCTCCGATCGCGTCCGAGTAGATCTCCGCGACGTACTTCGGGCCGTCGCGGCCGCCGCCGTTCCGGTTATTCTTCCCCTTCTCTTTCCCCTTTCCGCCACCGTTGCCGTGCCCCGGCGCGTCCCCGGACTTACCGGGTGCGAGGAAGTCGAGCGGCACGTTGACCGCGCGGCCCGCCCCGTCGGTCATGACGCCGACGTACCACTCGTCGCCGTGCCGGCGGGCGATTGCGAGGTAGCCGCCGATCGCGGCGCCGACGACGCGCGTCTCGTCCCAGCCGGCGGCCGGAACGGACTCGACGAAGGAGAACTCCGGCTTCGCGTCGAAGTTCTCGTTCTCCGGAACGTACCCCTCGTACTCGGCCGGGATCGGGGAGGGCTCGCCCGATTCGGTGACGGCGACCGCGTTGAGGTTGAATCCCCCCACGTCGCCGGTGAACCCGTCTCCGCCGTCCTCGTAGTCGAGCTCGACCGCGATCTCGGTGTCGCCCGCGTCGAGTTCCACCCCGGTCGTGAACACCCGCCAGTCGTCCCAGTAGGCGGTGGAGTCGGGTTCGATCGTCCGGCTCGCGTCGCCGACGCGGAGCGTCGCTCGCGGCCCGCCGGCGTCGATCACGCGTTGCGCGTTCTCCTCCGGCGCGCTCGCGTACCGGAGGTGGAGGTCGTATGTCCCCGGCTCCTCGACGCCGCGCACGACGTACGTCACCGACGAGCCGCTCGGTGCGCGGTTAGGGTCGACGGCGACGTGGTTCGTGCCGAACGCGTCCCGCCACGTGTCGTCGGTCACCAGTCCGTCGCGCTCGCCAGCCGCGGCTTGGAGCCCCTCGCCCACCTCGAACGTCTCGTCGACGTACCCCTCGATCCGGTCGGCGGCCATCTGGAGGCCGCTGAGGTACGTCGGGTACATCGCGAGCTGCTTGGCGCGGGTCGTCTGGACCTGGTCGCCGCGGTCGTCGCCGAAGGTCACGTCGAAGATACCCGGCTGGAAGCTCACCGGGCCGGCGAGGTTCCGCGTGAACGGGAGCGTGACGTGGTGGTCGCGGCCGACGTTCGATCCGAGCTGGCCGAACCCGTCGTACTCCTGGGCCTTCACCACCTCGCGGTTCGCCACGTTCGGGTAGGTCCGGATCTCGCCGGTCGGCTTGATCCCCTCGTGGATCTCCAGCAGCTGACGGTTCGCGGCCGCCTCACGGATCGCGAGCCGGTGGTGGTTCACCGCGAGCTGGTTGTGCTGGTTGTGGGTCGGCTCGGCGCCGTCGCCGTCGATGCCGAGCCCCGGGTCCGAGACGTACCCGTTCTTGATCGAGTTGATCCCCTCGGCCTCGTACCCCGCGAACACGTCCTCGTCGAGGATCGCGGCCTCGTACTGCGGGATGTTACCGGCCGTCTCGTTGTGGATCGTCATCTCGACGGGGTCCGGCAGCGACGCGCCGAAGTCGGTCACCTCGGGCACGTCGAAGTCCGGATAGGAGTCGTCGACGCCGAAGCCGAAGCCGGTACCGTCCCCGGGATAGGTGTCCCACCCCTCGTTCCACCCCTCGACGAGCACGCTGTCGATCCCGTTCTCGCTCGCGAAGCGCATGTACCGCTTCATGCGCTCGGTCCGCGCACCGTGGACGTACGCGGCGGGATTTCCGTCGTTCCCGACGATCTCGTCGTCCGACTTGTACTCCCAGTTCGCCTGCCCCGCGATCATCGTCCACCAGATGCCGACGTACTTGCGGGGCTCGATCCAGTCGGCGTCCGGCTCGCCGCCCGCGGTCGGCAGCGCCGACTCGTCGAGCGGGTCGGCGAGCAGCGGGACGAGCTGCGACTCGATCAGCTCGCCCGGCCGGTCGACGACCTGTATCGTCCGCCACGGCGTCGCGGCCGGGAGGTCGAGCGAGGCCCGCGACCCGTCGGGCAGCGGCGTGAGCTCGGTCGCGAACGCCGTCCCCCCGTCGTCGCTCCGGGGCGCGAGCGTCGCGGCCGCGTAGTCGTCGAGGTTCGCCTCGTGGACGCTGAGGTACGCGTCGCCCGCGTCCACCGTCAGCGGCGTGTGCGCGCCGGTCCGGGTCGGCGTGTCCGTCGGCCGCGTCTCGCGGCTCCCGGCCGGTATCTCCGACAGCGGCGTCTCCGCGTACTCCTGCTCGAACCGCGGATTGGTTACCTCGTTTCGGATCCACCAGGCGTCGTAGTCGGCCGCGAAGTCGACGCCGGTGTTCTCCGAGTCGATCACCGCCTTCTCCGAGTGGCTCGCGAACCCCTCCCCGAGGACGACCCGGAGGCCGACCCCGTCGTCGAACGCGCGCACTTGGAGGGTCGCGGTCCGCGCGTCCGCCGCGGGGGCGCCCGACCCGTCCGCGTCCCCGGCGGCGTCGGCGAGCCCGACGCTCAGGGCGCGGTACTCCGCGGACACCTCCTCGTACGCGCCCCACACCGGCTCCCACTCCTCGGTCGCCGACTCGCGCTCGGTGCCCGTAACCGTCACCGGGCCCGACTCCCCGTCGGCGCTCGCGCCGAACGACGGCTGATTCCGGAAGTCGAACCCGACCGTCGACGGTCCGACGTACGTTTCGCCGCCGCGAGCGACCTCGTAGGTCGGGGTTCCGCCGGTGACGTCGACCGTGACCGCGATCGATCCGTCGGGCGACTCGACCGTCTGGACCGGGTCGTCCGCCTCGTTGTCGACTCGCGCGGCGTCGTCGGCCGACACGTCTCGCGAGTAGGCCGCGGCGGCGACCAGCGCCCCCACGCTCCCGAGGAACCCCCGCCGCGTCGCGCCGTCAAACGTTTGCTGTGATCGTTTCTCACGCATTCCGTCCGCAGCGTGTATGCGATGAATAATAATGCTATTGTAACGAATCGAAGTGATTGGATTTCGAAACGACCGAGTCGACGACCCCGTGGGAGCGGACCGTTCCGAGAGGAATCCGCCTTACAGCGCGTTCTCCAGCGCCGACGCGACGCTCCGCACCTTTTCGGCCAGCGCCTCGGGGGTGCCGGCTGCGACCGACTCGGCCAGCTCCTCGTCGTCGACGCGCTCGACCGTCCCGTCGGGATGTTTCATCACGTCGACGTGGAGGTCCACGTAGCGGGCCGCGTCGGGGAACACCTCGACGGGCGTACAGACGTTGACGTACGTCCCGCGGACCGTCCCGTCCCGGCCGCGGTACGTCGTCGGGTACCACCAGCGCCCCTCCTTCAGGCTCGTCTCGGCGACGTCGCCGGCCTCGCGGTCGACGCCGAGCCCGTCGTAGGTCCCCCCGCCGGTCATCTCGCGTTCGACGGTGACGGTCCCGTCGGCGTCGACTCCCGTCACCGTCCCCTCGCCGAGGGTGATCAGCCGGCCGTCGGGCTTCCCGTGGTCGATCCGGAGCGCGTCGCCCTCGCGCGGGCCGAACGCGTCGGCCACGAC
>NZ_NEWI01000173.1:0-4757 GCF_002135005.1 Halorubrum sp. SD612
GTCGATCAGGTGTTCGTAGAAGTGGTCCGCGCCGATCCGCCACGGCTGCTGGAGGACGTGGAAGTAGACGCTCGCGCACAGCGCCCGCATCCGGAAGTTCAGCCACCCGGTCTCCCGCAGACAGCGCATGCTCGCGTCGACCATCGGGAACCCCGTCTCGCCGCGCTTCCACGCCGCGACGAGGTCGGGGTCGTGGCGGTCGCGATTGAAGCCGCGGTAGACGGGGTTGACGGCCCGGTCGAGCCACCCCGGCCAGTCGAGCAGCTTCTGGGCGTAGTGACGGTTCCAGAACAGCCGGGAGACGAACATCGACTTGCCGCGCCCGTCCGGCGCGCGCTCGTCGACGTGCCGGTGGACCTCGCGGACCGAGAGGCAGCCGAACCGCAGATAGGGGGAAAGGCCGCTCGTCCCGTCGCGGGCGTCGACCGGCGAGGAGATGGAGCCGGGGTAGTCGGCGATCCGCTCGGTGAACGACCGGAGCCGCTCGCGGGCCGCCTCTCGTCCGCCGGTCGGGACGCCCGTCTTCGCCGGCTCGATCCCGTACGCGTCGGCGACCGTCTTGGGATCGATACCCGTCTCGAGGCGCTCGACCGCGACCGACCGGGGGTCCCAGTCGGACGGGTCGCCCGCGAGCCACGCCTCGACGTGGTCGCTCCAGTCCTCCCGCGGGCGGTCGGCGTCGCGGACGAGCCCGTCGCCCGCGACGAAGCGGACGCCGAGCCGCTCGCGGGCGCGGTCGTCGCGCAGCCGCCCGTACCGACCGGTCGCCGTCGCGTTCGCGACGACGTCCCAGCCGGCGTCGACGAACCGCCCCAGCACGTCAAGGGGGTCGCCGTGCGCGAAGGTCAGTCCCGCGCCGCCCACGTCGCGGTACTGGCGGTCGAGGTCGCGCAGGCAGTCGTGGAGGAACGCGATCCGCGCGTCGCAGGCCGCGCCGCGCTCGTCGTGGAAGCCGGGGTCGAAGACGAACAGCGGGAGGATTCGGTCGGACTCGTCGGCGGCCGCCGCGACGGCCGGGTTGTCCGCGATCCGCAGGTCGTCGCGGTGCCAGACGACGGTTCCGGGGTCGGCGCCTTCCGGCCGCGAGAGGGAGCGGACCGCCTCGGCGTCCGGCGCCACGGGAAGGGGAACGTCCGCGAACGAGCCCATTTCACACGGAGTTCGGCGCGTCCGGACAAGGGTCTGTCGGCGGGTCGTCGCCGGTAACTGAACAGAATACATTTAGGAAACACCTACAATAAACGACCGTGAACCGAGCCCTCCGCTACGGTGTCTCCCTGATCGTCGGACTGTCCGTCGCCGGTCTCGTCACGCGTTTCTTCCCCGGAGACCCGTTTGTAACCGCCGCGATATTTCCACTCTACGCGGCGGCGACATCGCTCGTCGTCGCCCACCGGAAGGCGTGGCGGGAAACGTCGCGTGGCGATCCGGATCGGTTGGCGCGGTTTCGGGGGGCCATGGGTGGCGGTATCGGAGCGTTTACCGCGAGCGTGATCGCGGAGATCTCCCTTCCGGCCGGCGTCGCTGCGCTCGGCCTCATGGTGTTCGGGATGGCGCTCGGCATCGCCGAGTTAGAGCGCGTCACCGAATCGGCGCCCGCCTGACGGTCCACCGTATCGCCGCGCCGCGCGCGCCCACGGACACCCGGGAAACGTTCAATACGTTTCCGCCGCCGGTATGATCCGGATGTCAGACTCAGACGAGACCGACGTACTGCGCGAACTCGCCTCGCTGCCGACGATAGCGAGCCCGCGCGTGTCCCCGGACGGCGAGACGGTCGCCCTCTACTACGACGTGAGCGGCCGGAACGAGCTTCACCTCTGTGACCCGGAGGACGGCTCGCTGGAGCAGCTCAGCGACGGCGACGTGCCCCGGTCCGTCCGCGCCGGCTTCGAGTGGGACCCCAGCGGCGACCGCCTCTTCTACCACCGCGACGAGGCCGGCGACGAGCAGCACGACGTGTGGGCGATGTCGCTCGACGGCGAGAGCGAGCCCGTCGTCGAGATGGACGGCCAGATCCGGCTCCACGACGTGAGCGAGGACGGCGAGACGCTCCTGCTCGGCTCCAGCCGCGACGGGCAGATGAACCTCTACCGACACGACGTGCCGAGCGGCGAGACGATGAAGGTCACCGACTACGAACGCGCGGTCAACGCCGGCGAGCTGTCGCCCGACGGAGGCCGGATCGCGTTCGCGACCAACGAGACGGACACCTACGAGAACCTCGACGCGTACGTCGCCGACGGCGACGGGTCGAACGCCCGAACTCTCGGGGTCGGCGACCTCGGCGCGGAGGTCGCCCCCGTCGACTGGGGCCCAGACGGCGACCGCCTGCTGATCACCGACAACAGCGCCGACCTCGGGCGGGCCGGGATCGTCGACCTGAGCGGCGACGGGGCCGGCGCGGACGGCGCCGCAGACGCCGACGTGACCTGGTTCGGCGACGGCGAGTTCGAGGAGTCGCCCAGCCGCTTCCTCGACGGCGGCGACCGGTTCGTCGCGAGCCGGACGCGCGGCGCCGTGACGGTTCCGGTCGTCTACGACGCCGAGACCGGCGAGGGGCGCGAGCTCGACTTCCCGGCCGGGGTCGCCAGCGTGACGGACGGGCGCCTCGCGGACGACCGCCTGCTCGCGTATCAGACCACGTCGAGCAGGCGGCCGGAACTCGTCGCGTACGACCTCGCGACCGACGCGACGGAGACGGTGTTCGACGCTGAGTACGGCCCGTTCGACCCGGACGACTTCGTCGAGCCGGAGACGGTGACGTTCGCCTCCGACGGCGTCCCCGAGACGCCGGCGCGGGCGGTCGAGCACGACCCCTACGAGGAGTTCGAGATCGAGGGCCTCCTGTTCGACTCCGGTCGACGCCCGTCGCCGCTGGTCGTGAACCCCCACGGCGGCCCGCGACACCACGACAGCCGGCGGTTCAGCTACCGCGTCCAGTTCCTGCTCTCTCGCGGCTACTCCGTGCTTCAGGTGAACTACCGCGGCTCCACGGGGCGCGGACGCGAGTTCGTTCAGGAGCTGTACGACGACTGGGGCGGCGCCGAGCAGGGCGACGTGGCGACCGGCGCCGAGCACGTCCTCGACGAGTACGACTGGCTCGACGAGGACCGCGTCGCCGTCTACGGCGGCTCCTACGGCGGCTACTCCGCGAACTGGCAGCTGGTCCAGTACCCGGACCTGTACGCCGCGGGGGTCACGTGGGTCGGCGTCAGCGACCTGTTCGACATGTATGAGAACACCATGCCGCACTTCCGGACGGAGCTCATGGTGAAGAACCTCGGCGAGCCGGACGAGAACGAGGCGGTCTACCGCGAGCGCAGCCCGGTGAACTACGTCGAGAACGTCGACGCGCCGCTGCTGATCGTCCACGGCGTCAACGACCCGCGAGTGCCGGTCTCGCAGGCGCGCATCCTCCGGGACGCGCTCGACGACGCCGGCTTCGCGGAGGGCGCCGACTACGAGTACGAGGAGCTCGGCGAGGAGGGCCACGGCTCGGGCGACATCGACCAGAAGATCCGCTCGCTGGAGTTGCTCGACGACTTCCTCGACCGCCGGATCGGCGCGGAGCGGACCGCGGTGGCGTCGCTGGACGACTGACGGGGCAGCTCTCGAAAAGCCGGCTCCGCGACCGCGGGCGTCGGTTACTCGCCGGTTTCGATCGGGGCGCCGACGAGGTTGCCCCACTCGGTCCACGAGCCGTCGTAGTTACGGACGTCGTCGTAGCCGAGCAGCTCGTGGAGCAGGAACCACTCGATCGACGAGCGCTCGCCGACGCGGCAGTAGGTGATCGTCGACTCGTCGCCGTCGACGCCGGCGTCCGAGTAGAGCTCGCGGAGCTCCTCGGCGCTCTTGAACGTCCCGTCCTCGTTCAGCGTGGTGCCGATCGGGACGTTGCTCGCGCCGGGGATGTGGCCGCCGCGCTGGGCCGTCTCGTTGAGCCCCTCGGGGGCGATGACCTCGCCGGAGAACTCCTCGGGCGAGCGGACGTCGACCATCGGGATCCCCTCCTCGATCGCCTTGTCGACGTCGTCCTTGTACGCGCGGACGCTCTCGAAGGGGCCGCGGGCCTCGTACTCCCGGGGCGTGAAGTCGGGCTCCTCGGTCGAGAGCGGGTAGTCGTTGGCGACCCAGTACCCCTTCCCGCCGTCGATCACGCGGACGTCGTCGTGGCCGTAGTACTTGTAGATCCAGTAGCCGAACAGCGCGAACCAGTTCGGGACGCGGCCGCCGCCGTACACGACGACCGTCGTGTCGGCGTCGATGCCGCCCTCACCGTTTCGGGCCGCGAAGTCCGCCTTCGAGACGATGTCGCGCTCCGTCTCGTCGGTGAACACCGCGTCCCACTCGAAGTTCAGCGCGCCGGGGACGTGGCCCTCCTCGTAGGGCGTGTACTCCGACTCGTCGGTGACGGTCGGGTTGTTGATCTCGACGAGCCGGAGGTCCGCGTCGTCGTCCTGGAACGCGTCGAGGTTCGATTCCACCCAGTCCGCCGTGACGAGTACGTCTTCGGGCATCACCCCTACTACGGCCGAAGGACGTTTTGAACGTCCGATAATGGCGGTTCTTTCCGGCGCCTGTGACGACCGGCAGCCGGGCGAACCCGTCGAAAACGACCGCGTCGGGCCCGAACGGACGTTTATTTATGATGACACCTACCGGATCACCGTCACGGGCACGCCCGCCTTTTCCACCACGCCCTTCGCGCCGCTGCCCACGAACTGCCCGCGCTCCTCCGAGAGCCCGCCGTGACC